>CATJCJ010000228.1 GCA_949738935.1 uncultured Eubacteriales bacterium
ATTTTGAATGAATTATTTTTTTCATAACGTTTCAAATACTTTTTGTTTTTTTATATAATTTTAAATTTATTGTTTTTTTAATTACATTTTTAAATCAATTTTTAAATAACATTTCATAAAAAATATTTTTAAATGACATTTCAAAAATATTTTTTTTTTAATAAAACAGCATTACATATAGCTGTTGAAAAAGGTGATCCTGATATTGTTCAGAATTTACTTTTACAAGAGAAAGTTGATGTGAATGCTAAATCAATTGAAATTTTAAATCTTTTTATTTTTAATTCAATTCCAATCAATTTTTTTTTTGAATGAAATTCAAAAGTTGGCATTTTTAAAATATCGTTTCAAAAATCCACTTTTTGAATGGTGTTTCAAAATCAATAATTTGAATGAAATTTTAAAAATCAATTTATTTATAACATTTTATATTAATATTTTAATGGCATTTTTAAATTTAATTGGGTTTGATATTCTTTTTTTTATCCCAACAGGATATATAAGTATTGAAAAGTTTTTTGACAACCAAATTATTGAGGAACATCAAATTGGGGATTATGTTTATGATTTGCGTGTACCTAATCTCTATAAAATTTCTGCAAGCTTACGCCGTTCATGGCGTGATATATTATTTAAGAAAGGCGGTTAAATATGGGACTTGATTTTAGTAAAACAATAAAACAACCTAATTCTCATATTTTTAATGAAAATAATAATGACATTGAGGTTGTTGAGAAATATGATATTGTTGAGGATAGACGGCGTTTGAACGATACTCTTGTGAATTCGGCTGAAGTTGATTCTCTGACAAGTATGATTGAGATAGATAATCTTGACACTATTGTTTCTTTTGGGGCTGACGCGGCGGAGGAAATATCTAAAGCTTCAGATATTGTTTTAAATAATATGAATATGTCACAATTGGACGAGTCCAGTGAAATGCTTAACACTTTGACAAAAATTATGTCTAAATTTGATATTGAGGAAATTCAGGAGAATCCAGGATTATTTGGTAGATTATTTGGAAATCTTAAAAAGAAACTTGAGAAAATTCTCGACAAATATCATACTATGGGTGAAGAAATAGATAAAATTTATGTCCAATTAAAACAATATGAATCTGAGATTAAACAGTCAAATCGTAATTTGAGTCAAATGTTTGAGTCAAATGTCTCTTATTATCACGAGCTGGTAAAATATATTTTGGCTGGAGAACAAGGATGTAAAGAACTTGAGGAATATATCGCTCAGAGACGGGCTGATATGAATTCTACGGGTGATAATTCTATTCAATTTGAAATTCAGAGCTTGCAAAACGCCTTGATGATGCTTGAACAAAGAACCCAGGATTTGAGAACCGCTGAGAGTGTCGCTATGCAATCTATTCCCATGATTAAAACAATGGAATTTAGTAATATGAATCTTGTCAGAAAAATAAACTCGGCTTTTATTATTACTCTTCCAGTATTTAAGCAGGCTCTCGCTCAGGCTGTTATGCTTAAAAGACAGAAAATTCAAGCGGAGGCTATGGCTGCTTTGGACGCTAAAACTAATGAGATGTTAATTAAAAACGCCAGAAATACTGTTGAACAGTCTAAAATGACCGCGAGACTTGCTTCTGGCAGCTCTATAAAAATTGAAACTCTTGAGACAACATGGAGAACAATTGTTAATGGTATTGATGAGACTATGCAAATTCAGGAAAACGCTAAAAAACAGCGGGAGGCTGATAAGGCAAGACTTGAGAATATTAAAACTGAGTTTGAGAAAAGGTATAGTATGCCTAATAAAAAATATTGAAGATAGAGTTTGGAGGAATTTTTATGTCAATTAATTTATCTAAAGGTCAAAAAGTTGATTTGACTAAAGGAAATCCAAGTTTGAGAAATATTATGGTAGGTCTGGGCTGGGATGTTAATGTTTTTGACTCAGGTGCTGATTTTGATTTGGACGCCGCTGCCTTTATGCTTGGAGAAAACGGTAAGTGTCCTACAGAAAGTGAATTTATCTTTTATGGTAATCTTGTACATTTAAGCGGTGCTGTTAAACATATGGGAGATAATCTCACAGGAGAAGGTGAGGGAGATGACGAGCAGATTCAAGTGGATTTGACTAAAATACCATCAAATATATCTAAAATCGCTTTTACTGTTACTATTTATGAAGCTGAGCAGAGACGTCAAAATTTTGGACAGGTCTCCAATTCCTTTATTAGAATTGTCGATGAGGATACAAATCAGGAGTTAATTAAGTATGACTTGGGTGAGGATTTCTCTATTGAGACAGCTGTTGTTGTTGGGGAATTGTATAGATATAATGGTGAATGGAAGTTTAATGCTATTGGCAGTGGCTTTCAGGGTGGTTTAGCCGCTTTGTGCGGACATTATGGAATTGATGTCGCTTAATTTAAGTTAGGAGGAAATTTTTATGTCAATTAGTTTATCAAAAGGTCAGAAAGTTAGTATCACAAAGAATAATCCCGGTTTATCAAAAGTTGTTGTTGGCTTGGGATGGGATATTAATAAGTTTGACACAGGCGGGGCTTTTGATTTGGATGCCGCTGCTTTTATGTTGAATGATTTGGGAAAGGTATCTAAATCTGAGGATTTTGTTTTTTTCGGAAATTTGAAGCATATCTCAGGGAGCGTTGAGCATTTGGGTGACAATCGCACAGGAGAGGGTGAGGGAGATGATGAGCAAATTAAAATTAATCTCTCTTTAGTTCCAGCGAATATTAATAAAATCGCTTTTACGGTTACTATTTATGAGGCTGAACAAAGGCGACAGAATTTTGGGCAAATTAATAACGCTTTTATTAGAATTTATAATGAAGAAAATGGTGAGGAATTACTTAGATATGATTTGGGTGAGGATTTCTCCATTGAAACGGCGGTTGTGTTTGGAGAGTTATACAGAAATAACGGAGAATGGAAATTTAATGCTATTGGTAGCGGCTATCAGGGCGGTTTGGCGGCGTTATGTGAAAACTATGGTGTTGAGGTTGAATAGACACTAAAAGACAAAGGAGGTTAAGTATAATGTCAGTTAGTTTGCAAAAAGGTCAAAAAGTTAGTTTATCTAAGGAAAATGCCAATCTTTCAGTTGTGGTTATTGGATTAGGCTGGGATGAGGTTTCTCAAAAGGCGGGTTTTTTCTCTCCAAAACCTAAGCCTATAGATTGTGACGCTTCCGCCATTCTTTTGAAAAACGGAAAACTTATGGATAAAACGGATATTGTTTACTTTGGAAACCTACAGCATAAGTCGGGAACTGTTAAACATATGGGAGATAATTTGACAGGAGAGGGCGAGGGAGATGATGAACAAATTGTTGTTGATTTGTCAAGTGTTCCGAATGAGTATGATAAGATTGTTTTAGTTGTAAATATATATCAAGCTGTATCAAGAAAACAACATTTTGGGATGATTAAAAACGCCTTTATACGAATTGTTGATGGAAAAAACAATAAGGAAATGTTTAGATATAATTTGTCGGAAAACTACTCAAATATGACCGCAATGATTTTTGGAGAAGTTTACAGACATAGTGGAGAGTGGAAATTTAACGCTATTGGTCAGGCTACTGCTGACCCAGGTCTTGGCGAACTAGCTAACAGATATGTATAATATACTTAGGAGGAAATTATTATGAAGTTTAAAGGGCTTACAGAAAAAGAAGTCGAGGCTTCACGTTCTAAATACGGCAGTAACCGTATACCTGATTCTGAACCTACCACATTTTGGCAGGAGTTTAAAGAAACTTTTAGTGACCCGATGATTAGAATTTTGTTAGCTATAGCCGCTATTATGATTATAATGTGGATTTTTGACTATTCTGATATATGGGAGCCTTTGGGTACTATTGTCGCTGTTTTGATTGTAGCTTTTGTTTCAGCTAAAACAGGTGTTGCCAGTGACACAAAATACAGAGAACTTAAAGATAGTACAAAAAAAGATCAATGTAAAGTTTATCGTAATAATGTTGTGAATGTGATTGATGTTGACGATGTTGTTGTTGGGGATAAAATACTTTTGCAGTCTGGGGATAAAATTTCGGCGGATGGAGTTTTGGTTTCAGGTCATATTAATGTTGATAACTCAGCTCTAAATGGTGAGGCGGAAGAGTGTAAAAAAATAGCCGCTGAGGAAAGTTTTCAACTTTCTGAGGATATTACAGGTGATACTTTTGTTGACAAGCATTCTCTTTTTAGAGGAGCTGTAGTGTTTGACGGCGAGGGTATTTTAGACGTAAGAAAAGTTGGTCTTAAGACTATGATGGGAAAAATGGCTGAGGAAATGCAGGAGGAAGAACCTGATTCGCCTTTGAAAGTTAAACTATCAAAACTCGCTAATCAGATTTCAACTTTTGGATATATTGGAGCTACAGTTATTGCTATATTTTACTTGGTCTATTTTGTTATGAGTAAGGGCGGTTTTGAAGCTTATTTTTCTATGGGATTTGAGGCTGTTTTTAAAAATATTGTTGAGGCTGTATCTCTTGCTGTTGTTATTATAGTTTGTGCTGTTCCTGAGGGATTGCCTTTGATGATTTCTTTGGTTCTTATGAGAAACACAAGTAAAATGCTTGACCATAATGTACTTGTTAGAAAAGCTGAGGGTATTGAGACAGCTGGTTCTCTTAATATTTTATTTAGTGATAAAACAGGAACTATTACAAAAGGTGCTCTCGAGGTTGTTGAGTTTTTTACAGCGGATGGAAAAACTATTGATATTTTGGAACTTAAAAACTATGATAAAATAAAAGGGCTTATGGATTTTGCTATTGGCAAAAATACTCAATCTATGTTTGACTCGGAACATAAAGTTATTGGTGGTAATGCTACAGACCAAGCGTTAATGAAATTTATCGGCGAGGAAACGTTTAAAAGATTAGACTCTGATAAAATAAATACTATATCGTCTTTACAAGGTTTTAATTCGACAAATAAATTTAGTCAGGCGAGAATTGACAACGTTGGAAAGACTTTTTATAAAGGTGCTCCTGAAAAATTAATTTCCGCGGCATCAAAGTATATGAATTCTAATGGCGAGATTAAAAATCTTGATAAAAAAGTTTTGGATAAAAAGATTGATGATTTAGCTGTAAAGGCTATGCGTGTTCTCGCTTTTGGATATTCTGAAAAAGAATTTGTTGAAAATACAATTAATGATGATATTGTAATTATTGGTTTAGTTGGAATTCGTGATGATGTTAGGGCGGAGGCTAAATCAGCTATTGAGGAAGTTCAAAACGCGGGTATTCAAGTTGTTATGATTACAGGTGACAGGCTTGAGACGGCTGTCGCTATAGCGAAAGACGCTGGTTTGCTTGAGAATGATTCTGACATGGCTTTGTCTTCAGCTCAGCTTAATAGTATGTCTGATGATGAGGTCAAAAAGATTATTCCTAAAATAAGAGTTATTGCCAGAGCTTTGCCTACAGATAAATCCAGAATGGTTAGATTGTGTCAGGAAATGAATTTGGTTGTTGGTATGACCGGAGACGGCGTTAATGACTCTCCGGCGTTGAAAAGAGCTGATGTTGGTTTTGCTATGGGAAGTGGTACGGAAGCCGCTAAAGAAGCCGGAAAAATAGTTATTCTTGATGATAATTTTAAATCTATTAAAGACGCTATTTGGTATGGAAGAACAATTTATCATAATATATTGAAATTCTGTAAATTTCAGCTTGTGATTAATGTAGCCGCTGTTGTTGTCAGTGCTATCGCTCCTTTTTTTGGAGTTAAGGAACCTTTAAAAGTAACTCACTTACTTTTTGTAAATCTTGTTATGGATGGTCTGGGTGCTATTATGCTTGGAGATGAGCCGGCTTTGAAAGAATATATGACTGAAAAGCCAAGAAGACGTGACGAAAGTATCGTAAGTAAAAAAATGATGGCACAAATTGTTATAATGGGTGTTTGGCTGACAATTATTAGTTTTGTATATTTGAAACTTCCGTTTTTTAGAGAAACTATATTTGGTGGCAAGGAGACTCAGCTTTTAACAGGATATTTTGTATTATTTATTATATCCGCTTTATTTAATGGGTTTAATGTTAGAGATGAGAAATTTAAGATTTTTAGTGGTTTAAATGAAAATAAAGGATTTTTAAAAGTATTTTTTGCTATTATTATTGTTCAGGCGATTATTGTAAACGCTAGTCTTGTACCTCCTTTAGAGTTTATAGGCGAAATGTTTAGTTGTGTGCCTTTTGGTGTTGTTGGCTGGATTACTGTGTTGCTGCTTGGATTTACTATGATTCCTGTTGATTTGATTAGAAAATGTTTTATGGGAAAGTAACAGTAATATTAAAATATTAATAGCGACAAATTTGGATTTTATAACTTAAAACTTGAATTTGTCGCTATTTTTTAGTTTTGTTTTTTTACTATTTCATATTCGTTGTTTAAAAAGAAGTAAGGGCAGTTGTAATAGGAGTTTGTAATGTATTTTGCCATTTCATCTTCGTCAAGTGATATATTGCAATAGCTTGTTCCTGTAAACTCATCATATATATAATTTGAACAATATTCACAATTGTTATAATTCATAATATTTTTATTCTCCTTTTGATATAGAATAATTTAAAATTTTTGATTTTAATTTAAAATTCGAGTTTTCAACAAGTTTTATTATGTTTTCAAGTTTTTTTTGATTATTAGTCTTTTTATATATGTCAATCAGAAGCATGTATGTTTTGCTTAAGTCACATTTTAAATTAATAGCTTCAGAAAGAACTTTTTCGGCGTCAACCAAATTATTTTTCTCAATTAAAAGTTCAGCCCATAATGTAAGCGCTTGCATATATGAATTATAATGTTCTTCATATATTGTTATTATATCAAGATTTGCCAGACCATATTTTAATTTTAAATCTGTATTTGATATAGGTTCATCAAATTTTATCATTGTTAAATTTGCTTTTTTTATTGCCGCCTCCTGAGCTTTTTTTATTTTTTTGTTTTCTTCCGATTCATCATAAATTTTTATTGGAAGAGTGTCAGGATTTGGGTATATATATAATTCTTTGTCTATTTCTTTTTTTCTTGATAAATTTGCTTTTCTTTCTTTTTCAGCTATATTTTCTATGTCTTTTTTAAAATCAACTTTATTTTTTCGCATCATAATTTGAATGGCTATTGTTGTTC
>CATJCJ010000229.1 GCA_949738935.1 uncultured Eubacteriales bacterium
AAAAACTATTAAAATTTCATTCAGTGAAAATAATATCATTACGCTCCAAAATGATTTTATTTTCGCTGATTTTTTGTGTATATTTTGTTTTTAGACAGGTTCTTAAACTATAGCAATCCAACCTAAAAATAAACAAGTTCGACGGCTAAAATTTCTTTTGTTCATTTTTAAATTTGATTGCTATAAATTGCTGTAAAAGCGCTTTTAATGTTTACACTTATATATATCTTTAAATTTAAAAAAAAGTTTCATAAAATATGATTTTATTTGAGAGGGAGCGCATACAATTTTATAAGAGGTGATTTTTGTGCTAAAATTTTTTATAAGCAAGGTTTTTAAAAGCAAAATTTTTGTAATGGTATGCGGGTATTCTTTTTTTGTTGTTTTTGCTGTTGTTCTGCTGCCGTTTTTTTTGACGGAGTTTTTTTTTAATAGTGTGAATATGACTGTTTCCCCCCTTTTGGAGGATTATGAGAATAACAGTCATACTGATACATATTCTCCGGATTATGAGATGATGGATTCTAATAATATTTCTGTAAAAGAAGAAAATCCTGAAATGGAATCGTATATTATAGGTGTAGTCGCCGCTGAAATGCCTGTTTCTTTTGAGATTGAAGCGCTTAAGGCTCAAGCTGTCGCCGCTAGAACTTACGCTTATAGACAGGTTGGAAGCTCTAAAAAGATTGAGCCTAAAAATATTGGACAAGCGTTTGTTACTGTTGAACAGATGAAAAAAAACTGGGGTGAGAATTTTGAGAAAAATTATAGTAAGGTTTGTTCCGCTGTCAGCGCTACTAAAAATGAAATTATGGTTTATGGCGGAGAGCCTATTTTGGCGGCTTTTCATTCTACAAGCGGAGGTATTACGGAAAACTCTGAAAATGTTTGGGCTGAGAAATTGAGCTATTTGAAAAGTGTTGACAGTCATGAGGATGAGAACGCCCCCAATTTTTTGTTTAATTCAGATTTCTCTCAATCGGAGTTTAAAAATATTTTTAAAAAACAAGGATGTAATTTTTTGGATAATTTGGAAAATGATATTTCTGTTTTGAAGAGAACTGACGCGGGGTATGTTACTCAAATAAAAATCGGAGGAAAGGTTTTTAAAGGCTCAAATGTTAGGTCGCTTCTTTCACTTCGCTCAACAAATTTTACAATATCTTATGATAAAGATAAAATTGTTTTCACAACCAAGGGGTATGGTCATGGAGCCGGAATGAGTCAATATGGGGCTAATTTTATGGCTAAGGAAAATAAAAACTATAAAGAAATTTTGTCACATTATTATTATGGGGTTGAATTTATTTCAATAAAAGGATAAAATATATAAGAATAAAATGTAAAATATTTATTTGAATATTGATGTTTTATAGTAATTACACTTTGAAAGTTACAAAAAAATTATTTTGCTCGTACGGGCCGCAAATTGCTTTGCAATTCGCTTATTGCCCAGCAGTGCTTACGCACTCGTAAAATATTTTTTGTTATATCTAAAGTGTAATTACTATAACATAATTTACAGAAATTCTGGAATTGCTGTAAGTACAAAAGAAAAGGTGGTTGGTTATGGGCAATGATTCCAATATGAAAAAAAATTCTCAAAAAGACGGCGATGGGTCGTCAAATGGTTCTAATAATAAAAAAATTTTATTTGGTATATTGGCGTTCGCTTTGATTCTGACATTTTTCATGAATTTTTTTATGTCGTCGTTTTCAGGCGGAAATATGATTGAGATTGAGTATAATGAGTTTCTCTCACTTGTTGAGAAAGACGCTGTAAAATCTGTTGAGATTCAATCGGATAGACTTATTATTTACTCGGATGTTTCAAAATTGGAGAAAATTGAGGATTACTCCGGAATTCGGGCAAAAAATGAGGTTGTTTTTTATACTGGACTTGTGGGAGATTTAGAACTTGTAAATACTTTAAAGGAACATAATATAAGGTTTTCCAGAAAGCTTACTGACTCGTCTCCTATCTTTGACTTTTTTATGTCTTGGATTATGCCTATTTTGTTTTTGTATCTTATTTTCGCTTTGATTATACATTTTGCCGCTAAAAAACTTGGCGGCGGCGGATTTATGGGCGTTGGAAAAAGCAACGCCAAGATTTATATGCAAAAAGAAACGGGTGTTACTTTTAAGGACGCTGCTGGTCTTGGAGAGGCCAAGGAATCTTTACAGGAAATTATAGATTTTCTTCATAATCCTGATAAGTATGTTAAAATTGGAGCTAAACAGCCAAAAGGAGCTTTGCTCGTTGGACCTCCAGGTACAGGAAAAACACTTTTGGCGAAAGCTGTTGCCGGAGAGGCGAATGTTACTTTTATGTCTCTTTCCGGTTCTGATTTTGTTGAGATGTTTGTCGGGGTTGGAGCGTCAAGGGTTAGAGATTTATTTAAACAGGCTTCTGAAAACGCTCCTTGTATTATTTTTATTGATGAGATTGACGCTATCGGAAAAAAACGAGATGGCTCGGTGAACAGTAATGATGAAAGAGAACAGACACTTAATCAGCTTCTTTCGGAAATGGATGGATTTGATTCATCAAAGGCTATTGTTATTCTTGCCGCCACAAATCGACCGGATGTTCTTGATAAGGCTTTGCTTCGTCCCGGACGTTTTGATAGAAGAATAATTGTTGAGAAGCCTGACCTTATTGGAAGAGAGGATATTTTGAAAGTACACTCAAAGGATGTTATTCTTGACGAGAAAGTTGATTTGCGCGCTGTGGCTTTGGCGACAAGCGGAGCCGCCGGCGCTGACCTCGCTAATATGGTTAATGAGGCGGCTCTCAGGGCTGTCAGAATGGGCAGGGAAAAAGTTTTGCAGGAGGATTTGATGGAGGCTGTTGAGGTTATTATAGCGGGCAAAGAAAAGAAAGACAGAATTCTCTCTCCAAAGGAAAAAAGAATTGTCGCTTTTCATGAGGTTGGACACGCTCTTGTCTCAGCTATGCAAAAAAATGCTCAGCCCGTTCAGAAAATTACTATTGTTCCCCGTACTATGGGAGCTTTGGGATATACAATGCAGATGCCGGAAGAAGAAAAATATCTTATGACAAAAGATGAGATTGTTTCGGAAATTTCGGTTCTCCTTGGGGGAAGAGCCGCTGAGGAAATTGTTTTTGACACTGTTACTACCGGAGCTTCAAATGATATTGAAAGAGCAACAAAAATGGCGAGGTCTATGGTTTCTCAATATGGAATGAGTGATAAGTTTGATATGATGGCTCTTGAGACTACTGAAAATAAGTATCTTGACGGAAGAAATGTCGCTATATGCGGTGAGAATACGATTGCGGCCCTTGACGAGGAGGTTTTGAGAATAATAAAAGAATGTCATGAAAAGGCTCTCTCTATTTTGAGAGAAAACAGGGAAACTCTTGATAAAATCGCTGAGTATTTATATGAAAAAGAAACTATAACAGGTGAAAGGTTTATGAGTATTCTTAAAGAGGTTAAAGGTGATGACGTATTTGCCGCGGAAAAAAATCAGCGAAAATAAAATCATTTTGGAGCGTAATGATATTATTTCTCTTAAGGAGGGAATGGATTGAGAAAGTTACTGACTGTTATTTTAGGTTTTGTTATTTTGGCGTCCGCCTCAATAGACTGTTTCGCGGGAGATGTTCCGGAAGTATTGCTTAATTTTGATTCCTCGCAAGTATATTTTGGAAAAGTGAAAAGTGTTGATTATGATAATAAAAGAATTACTATAGCTCAATACAAAAATATTAAGAGCGGTGAGTTTTCTGAGGGAAAAGAAATTGTGTATAACAAATATGTATTTTGTAAATCGGGCTCTGATGTTTTTTCAAAAGATAGGATGTATCTTTGTGGTTATAGTGATGAGAATAATCCGCTTCATATATGGAAAGTGTCAAGTATTGAACCGGAAAGCTTGAGTATTCTTGAAAGTGATAATGGAATGGCGAGACGCCTGGAAGAATATTTAAACACGGGAAAGTTTGCTGAGAAAGAAAAAGAACGAAAAGAAAAATGTGAAAAATTATTTATTTCGTCAATAATGTTGTATATTGAGACTTTAAAAACTTTGGGAGGTATTTTTTAGTGATAGAAGTTAAAAATCTAACTAAGTGTTATGGCAAGAATACCGCCGTTGACGATATTTCTTTTGTTGTCAACGACGGTGAGATTGTTGGTTTTCTTGGTCCTAACGGAGCCGGTAAAACTACAACTATGAATATTATGACAGGATATATCTCGTCTACAGATGGTTCTGTTGTTATTAATGGTTTTGATATTTTGAAAGAGCCTGAGAAAGCTAAAAGACAGATTGGGTATCTTCCGGACAACCCTCCTCTTTATGGGGATATGAGGGTTTCGGAATATCTTGACTTTGTTTGTGACATTAAAAGCGTTCCAAAGTCTAAAAGAAAAGATATGCTTGAGGAAATTTATGATATAGTTAAAATTGATGATGTTAAATCAAGGATTATTAAAAATCTCTCAAAGGGGTATCGTCAAAGAGTTGGACTCGCTCAGGCTCTTGTTGGGTTTCCTGACGTTTTGATTCTTGATGAGCCTACTGTCGGCCTTGACCCAAAACAGATTATTGAGATGAGAGATGTTATTAAAGAACTCGGGGAAAGACATACTGTTATTTTGAGCTCACATATTCTTCATGAGGTCAGCGCTGTTTGTGATAAGATAATAATTATTAATAATGGTAAGATTGTTGTTCAGAAAAAAACGGATGAGTTTGAGGATATGTCAAACGGTATTTTTTTGGTTAGATTTAAAGCCGTTAAGCAATCAGGCGAGATTATGAGTGCTTTTGAAAAGTTTCAGCCTGTTTTTGACGGAGTTAAGGAAAGTGGTACTTATGATTTTTCTTTGAGTATTATAGACGAAAATGAGGGACTTGATTTTAGAGAAGAAGTTTTTAATATCGCGGCAAAGGAAAATATTCCAATTCTTATGTTTAAGCCTGTTACTTTCTCATTGGAAGAAATATTTATTAAGGTTATTAATAATGAGTACTTGCTTGAGACGGAGAAAGGTGAGGAAAATCCGGATATGAACGCTAAAGGGGTTTTGTCTGATTTAATTGATGAGGAGGAAGAATGATGCTCGCTATTTTTAAAAAAGAGCTCCATACATACTTTAATACTCTTTCGGGGTATATATTTTTGGGGTTTTTTGTTCTTATAAACGCTTACTTTTTTTCTAATTTTAATATTGGAGGAGGTATTCCGACTTACGCTAATACGTTGATGTACACTCTTTCTATGTTTCTTATTTTGATACCTGTTATGACTATGCGTCTTTTCGCTGAAGAGACAAGACAAAAAACAGACCAGCTGTTGTATACATCTCCAGTTAGTATCGGGAAAATTGTCTTGGGTAAGTTTTTTGCCGCGGCGGCTCTTTTTCTTATAGGGCTGATTATTATAGCTGTGTTTCCTCTTATATTGAGTTATTATGGGGATGTGCCTTTCGCTGAGACTTTTGGATGCTTTCTTGGGTATTTTCTTTTGGGGTCAAGTCTTATATCAGTTGGTCTTTTTATATCGGTTTTGACGGATAATCAGATTGTCGCCGCTGTGGGT
Source organism: uncultured Eubacteriales bacterium (assembly GCA_949738935.1). Taxonomy (GTDB): domain Bacteria; phylum Bacillota; class Clostridia; order Lachnospirales; family CAG-274; genus MGBC114079. The sequence continues at coordinate 5,579 of CATJCJ010000229.1, forward strand.
ACCTTTGCGGCTGTTTTCTTTTTCCTTATGATGGATGGTATTATTGAGAGTATGCCTATGGACACAATGTCTTCTCTTCTTTTTGTGGCCTGCGTTATTTTTTTTATCGCTTTTATTTTGTATAACGGTACAAAGAGCGTTCCTTTATCAGCGGCTGTATTTGGTGTTGGACTTGTTGCCGAGGCTTGCTTATATTTATATGACAGTAATTTTTTTGAGCTTGCTGTTAAAGACGGCTTTCATTTATATAACAGTAGTATTTTTGACGGAATTATAGTTAAAGTCCTTAATTGGTTTTCTGTTTTAAACCGTTTTGAGAGTTTTTATATGGGAGTTTTTAAATTGTCTGATATGGTATATTATATTTCTTTTATTACGGTGTTTTTATATATTACGGTTAATACAATTGAGAAAAGACGCTGGAAGTAGAAAGGAGGTTTTTATATGAATAAAAAAGTTGTATATGGGACTTTTTCAGCTATCGCTGTTATGATTGTTGTTATTGTTCTTATTTTTGTTAATCTTGTCGCTGAGAAAATTAATTTTGAGATTGACCTGACATCTGATGAGATGTATACCATTTCTGATAAATCTAAAGAGGCTCTTGGAAATATTGATAAGGATATATCTATTTATGTTCTTTCCGAAACGGGAAAAGAAGACGCTACTATAAAGCAAATTTTAAATGAGTATACGGAAAGCTGTCCAAAGCTGACTGTTGAGTATAAAGACCCTTATATTTATCCTACTTTCGCTAAAAGCTTTGTGAACGAGGGAGAGGAAGTTGAGACAGACAGTATTATTGTTGTTTGCGGAGATAAAAACAAAATTATAAAACCAAGTGACCTTTATGAGAGGCAGGCTAATTATTATTCTGGAAGTTATGATATAACGGGAATATCCGCTGAGTCGGAAATCACAAACGCTGTTTATTATGTCTCTATGGGGAAAACCCCTGTTATATATTATGTTTTGGGACATAATGAGACAGCCATCTCTGAAACCGTTAAAAGCGAGTTTGAAAAAGTGAATTATGAGATAAAAAATCTTAATATTATTAAAGATGGGGGAATTCCCGGGGATTGTGATATGCTGTTTATTACAACTCCAAATGTTGATTATTCTAAAGACGAGGTCGATATTGTATTGAAATATCTCTCAAATGATGGACGAGCCGCAGCTTTTGTTGATTTTGGAGACGAGAAACCAAATTTTAATAGAATCTTTTCGGCTTATGGAGTTACTCTTGAAAATTCTGTTATTGTTGAGGGCAGTCAAAAAAATTATTATAACAGTCCCATATTTATTATACCTGAAATTCAAAACACCGATATTACTGAGCAGATTGTTCAGGGAAATTATCCTATGATTGTTCCTTACTCTCAGGGAATCGCGCAAACGGATTTGAAAAAAAATTCTCTTGAGATTCAGTCTCTTTTGAAAACATCTAATTCGGCCTATAGTAAAGTTTCTGATAATCCTAAATCAATTAATTTTGAAGAGGGAGATAAAAAGGGTCCGTTTGATTTGGCTGTCGCTGTAACGGATTCATATTATACAGACACAAATCATACTACTAAACTTGTTGTTTGCGGCTCTTCTCTTGTTATCAGAGACGAGGGATTTACACCCGCGAGTTTGATGTTTGCCGTTAACGCCGCTGGCTGGCTTAATGACGGAGAGGCTGGGGAGACTATATATATTCCCTCAAAAAGTCTTGAGCAGGAAACTATTATGATTCCCGATGGGACTAAAAGTACAATTACTATGTTTGTTTGTGGATTTATTCCTATTGTTATATTTGGTGCGGGAGCTGTTGTTTGGTATAAAAGGAGATATAGCTAGGAGGTTTTTTGATGAGAAAAAAATATATTAAACTTATTGTTGGTATTTTAGTTATAGCTGTTCTCGCTTTTGTTTATTTTTTCTTATTTTCTGATGATGATTTAGAAAATACTCATGATGATGAGATTTTGGAGGACTCTGTTAAAATTATTGATGTGGAAAAAGAAAAGGTGTCTTCTGTTGTTTTACAGAATCAAGGCGCTGTTATGGAAATTATTCCGAAAGAAAATGAGGAGGGACAATGGATTATTAAAGGGTTTGAAAAGATTGCTCTTAACCAGGACAATGTTGACTCATTTGTGGAATCAATGTCGGCTTTATCAGCTTTTGAGGTTAAAAACGCTGATAAGGATTTGACTCAGTATGGACTTGACAATAAAGAAAGTTCTGTTAAAATAATATCGAATGACGGAGAGTATGTTGTGTGGCTTGGAACCTCGACTGTTGATAACGCTTATTATTACGCTAAAAAGGATTCCTCTGATATTGTTTATAAGATTGATTCTCTTAGTGGAAACAGGTTTAAATATACAATTAACGATTTTATTGATAAGTCGCTGCCTCAGATTTCTCCATATAAGATTTTGAGGCTTAATATTAAACAACATGGTAAAGATGAAATTGACTTAGAATATACTCAGGACAAAGAGGGTAACGCTGAAAATCTTCTCGCTATGGGTGTGGAAACTATGCGGATGAATAAACCTTATCCTGGTTTGGCTGTGTACCCTACAAATTTGCAGGAAAGTGTTTTGGCTCAATTGACAAGTATGCAGCTTGGAGATGTCGCTGACTGTTCCTCCGAAAATTTCTTTGAGTATTCAAACAGTATGACGACATCAACTGGTGAGCCTGAGGCTGAGATTACTGTAAGTGATGATACAAACTCATTGAAAATGCGGGTAGGTTTTAAGGCTGATGATAAAAACTATTATTGTGTTGTCGACGGCAAAGAAGGCGTATTCTTAATTGACGAAAAATATGTAAGTCCTTTTTTGGAGGCAGACCCTATAAAGTTTGTTGAAAAGTTTGTCGCGCTTTATTATAGGGCCGACTTACAAAAAGTTGAGATGAATAATAATGGTAAAAAGTATGATATAACTTTTGGATATGAGGAGAAAAAAGAGGAAAATTCTGAAAATAAAAATAGCCGTTTTAATGATGACAGAAAAACTTATTTAAATAAGAAAGAAGTCGATAAGGAAACTTTTGGTGGTCTTTTTGAGCTTCTTACAGGAATTACTTTTGACAGTATTGATAAGGAGGCAAAAGCGATTTCAGAAAATCCTGAGGTTACAATTAAGTATACTTTAAAAAGCGGTTCTTTTGAGGAAGTCAGATTTTTACCGTTTAATGATAGTTTTTATATTGTTGACGGAAAATCTATAAAAGGTATGCTTGTGAGTAAGCAAAATGTCTCCCGAGTTTTTGAAAAAGCTGACCAAATATTAAATAAAGAATAATAGCAGTGAAAAGATTGTACAGATATGATAAAAAAATACACCGCGAAAGCGGTGTATTTTTTTAATCCTGAACGTAAGCCATAAGTGCAACGTGTCTTGCTCTTTTTATGGCAACGGTTAAAACTCTTTGATGCTTAGCGCAGTTTCCTGTGATTCTGCGGGGAAGTATTTTTCCTCTTTCAGAAACAAATCTTTTAAGCTTTGCTGTATCTTTATAATCAACATTGTTTACTTTTTCAGCACAAAAAGCACAAACACGTTTTTTTCTTCTGCCGCGTTTTTTGTTAATCATAGAAACATAAACCTCCTTTTTATAGAAATTCACGAAATATATAAGAATTGATTAAAATGGTAAATCGTCATCGTCCACACTATCCTCAACATTGTAAAAACCATCAGGCTGGCTTGTTGGAGAAGATGGGGGCTGAGGGGATTCAATAGGAACGGACGGAGCGCTTTGAGGCGGAGCTGATTGACTGGCTCGTCTTGACTCAAACGCCGCTTTGCTTTCAGCGAAGTATTGTTCCTCAATAACAACTTCTGTACTGACACGTTTTTGACCGTTGTTGTCCTCCCAGTTTCTTACCTGTAATCTTCCGACTACCGAAATCATCATACCTTTTTTGAAATATTTGCTTGTAAATTCTCCGGTTTTTCCAAACGCCACGCAATTTATAAAATCGGCGTCAGGTTCGCCTTCCCGCTTGAATCTCTTGTTTACAGCAATTGAAAATCTAACGATAGCTAACGGCTCGGCGCTTTGAGAATATCGAACTTCAGGGTCTGCCGTTAAGCGCCCCATTAATATAACTTTATTCATAAAATCTCACCTCGAAAATTAAGCGTCTTGACGAACAGTCAAATAACGAAGAACATTTTCTTTGATACGCATACGCTTCTCAAGTTCATTTGGCGTATCGCTGTTTGAGTCAAATGTAATAAAGCTATAGAAACCCTCGTTTACTTTTTGGATTTCATAAGCGAGTCTGCGTTTTCCCCAATCGTCAATTTTCTCAATTGTGCCGCCAAATCTTTCTATAAGTTCTTTGATACTTTCAATCTCAGCTTTTAAAGCTTCCTCATCAAGATTCGGTTTAATAACGACAGCAAGTTCATACTTATTCATTCTTTACACCTCCTTTTGGTCTTTGGCCCCTGATTTATGGAGCAAGGATAGTACAGGTCAATCTGTACAACAAAAAACATTATATCACACAAAAAAAGGAAACGCAAGTTTTTTTATTTAAAATTTTTTTGTTTTTTTGTCGCGGGGTATTTCCTATATTTGATAAATAGTGTATAATTATTGTGTATATTGTATTGAGGTATGGCAAAGTTTGGAGGATTTTATGAACGATAGAGATGATAAATTTAATGATGGTTTTAATGATAATGAAAAAAATGATATTGAGAGCGGAAGTGTTGATTTCGCGGAAAGGGGATATTCGGATAAGGATTTAAGGGAGAAAATTCAAGAAAGACGCAAAAAAAGACAGGCCAGAAACAAGCGGAAAAACAGGCTGAAAATTTTGAGGATTTTTGTTCTGCTTGCTGCCGCCGCTGCCGCGGCAGCTTTTTTGACTTATTTTTGGGTTAAGGGACAAACTTTGGAGAGCTTGGAGGAAGTAAACTCTTTTTTTGACCAAAGTTTTGAGCGGAGAAGAGTGTATTTTGACGGTGATAAAAAAGTTTGTCTGTTTGAGCCTGTATTCCAAAATGACGATGTATATGTGGAATTGTCTTTTATTAACTCAAATTTATATTATAACGCTGTTTATGACAGGGAAAATGATATTTTGAGTGTTGCTACAGAATTAGAGAGGGTTAAGTTTTTAAAAGACGCTAATTATTATTTTGTGAACGGGGAAAAAGTTGATTTTGGAAAACCGGCGTTTTTAGATATTGAAGACAGAGCGTTTCTCTCGGGAAGCGTTATTGAGAAATTTTATAATGTGGATTTGGTTTTTTCGCCTGAGTATAAAACAGTCTGTTTTGAGGATACTTTGCGTGAAAGAACAGTTGGTTTTATGAGCGATGATAGAAAACTTCTTAACGCTGAACATAATTCTTTCTCTTTTTCCGACAACATTGAAAATGATATTGAGTTTAACGTCTCTAATGGAGATTCTGTTTTAATCTACGGTGAGTCTGACGGATTCGCTAAAATCAGAACGGAAGCGGGGGTTGTTGGATTTGTGGAAGCAGACGTTATTAAGGATAAGGTTGTTAAAGAACCTTTGAGGAAAGTTAAAGCGGCTTCAAGACAGGTTGTATCAAATAATGATAATGGGAAAACTATTATTCTTTTTGAACAAATTTCTAATACTATAGCGAACGCTAACTCAACTAAAAATGAGATTCCGGCGGGGGTTGATGTTCTTGTTCCAACGTGGTTTTCTTTTAAAGATGTCAATGGTGAAACCGACGGAACAATAATTTCTCTCGCTGATAAAAATTATGTTGATTTCGCTCATTCTAAGGGCAGAAAGGTTTGGGGACTTATAACTGACAACTTTAAATCCGCTGTAAGCAGGAGTATTGTTAAATCCGCTGTGGTGCGTGAAAAAGTTGTTAATCAGATTTCGGCTTTTGTAAAACAATATGGCCTTGATGGGGTCAATATTGATTTTGAGAATATTCCTCAGGATTCTATGAGAGAATTTACGCAATTTCTGCGGGAGCTTTCAGCTTCTCTTAATAATTTGAATGTGACATTGTCTATTGATGTATATATTCCCCGTCCTTGGAGCTCATATTATAATAGAGGTGAGTTTGGGGAGATTGTTGATTATTTTATTGTTATGGGTTATGATGAGCATACTGATAATTCTGAGGAAACAGGTTCTGTCGCCACAAAAGAATGGTCAGAGGAATCGATTTCTCTCACTGAGGAAGAGGGAGTTCCAAAAGAAAAGATTATTCTTGCTATTCCTTTTTATACCCGTCTTTGGAAAGAAAACAGCGACGGGACATTTGATTCCAGAGCCTGCGGAATGGCGGAGGGATACAGGACTATGACGGAAAAGGGCGCTTCTTTTAAATGGAACGCTGATTTGGGGCAAAATTACGCCGAGATATCTGACGGCGGTTCTACATATAAAATGTGGCTTGAGGATGAGAAGAGTGTTGAGGAAAGAATGAAAATTATAAAACAATATGATATAGCCGGAGTCGCTCCTTGGAGAAGAGGGCTTGAAAAGCCTGAGGTCTGGCCTGTTATTAAAAAATATATGAAGGGGTAATAATATCTATGGGATACTGGAACAGCAGAGGACTCAGGGGAAGCGGGTTTGAGGACAGCATTAATTTTACCAATGATATTTACAGGCAAAAGGGGCTTGGACTTATTCAAAAAATTCCCACTCCTATTACTCCCGTTGAGATTCAAAAAGATACTGGTCAGATTTCTCTCGCCTATTTTAATGGAAAGAGTACTGTTGATTATATAGGAATTATTCAGGGCGTTGGCGTGTGCTTTGACGCTAAGGAGACAAACGCTAAAAGTCTTCCTATTCATAATATTCATGAACATCAAATAGAGTTTATGGCAGATTTTAAAAAGCAAGGAGGAATCTCGTTTATTCTTGTTTATTTTAGGATATTTGACCGATATTTCTATTTGTCTGTTGACAGGCTTATGGAATTTTGGCAAAGAGCTCAGAGGGGCGGAAGAAAATCTATAAAATTTCAGGAGTTTGATTTAGACTTTGAGGTGTTTATTGAGGCGGGGGGCGTTGTTCATTATATTGAGGCTGTCGCGAGAGAACTCTCAAAAAAGTAAATCACACTTTAAAGAAATTCTTGAATTTATCGGAAAAACTATTGACATATTATTATTTTGCTGTTATAATGTGTAACTGTGTCGGTATGAAGAAGGTTTCATTTATTTTCATACGAAATTGTTCGGATTACCAATGTAATGGCAGAATTTATTAAATACGCAGGGAGGTGCGAATTAAATGCCAACATTTAATCAGTTAGTGAGAAAAGGCAGAAAAACTAAATTTGAAAAATCTACCGCTCCGGCTCTTCAGAAAGGACTTAATTCTTTGAGAAAGAAACAGACTGACGTTAGTTCTCCTCAGAAAAGAGGTGTGTGTACTTCTGTTAAAACAGCTACACCTAAAAAACCTAACTCAGCTCTTAGAAAAATCGCCAGAGTCCGTCTCTCAAACGGTATTGAGGTTACATCTTATATCCCGGGCGAGGGTCATAATCTTCAGGAACACAGCGTTGTTCTTATAAGAGGCGGAAGAGTTAAAGACGTTCCTGGTGTTCGTTATCACATTATAAGAGGAACTCTTGACACAGCGGGAGTCGCTGACAGAAAACAGTCTCGCTCTAAGTATGGCGCTAAACGTGCCAAGAAAAAATAAAATAAAAGGTTTCGCGTAAAAATCTTTTATTATTTGCCTTGTACTTTAATAACTGTCGTTGCAGTGGTTTACTTTAGTGCATAGGCATGAAATGCGGGATTTTTTGTTCCGCGAGTACCGTTGAATTAATATTTCTTATAATTAAGGAGGGAAGAATCGTGCCACGTAAAGGTCATATTCCAAAAAGAGAAGTGTTGCCTGATCCTTTGTATAAAAGCAAGGTGGTTACTAAACTTATAAATTCCGTTATGCTTGACGGTAAAAAGGGTATCGCTCAGAAAATCGTGTACGGTGCTTTTGAAAAAGTTACTGAAAAAACAGGCACTCCTAGTATGGAGGCTTTTGAGCAGGCTCTTAACAATATTATGCCTGTTCTTGAGGTTAAAGCCCGTCGTGTCGGCGGAGCGACTTATCAGGTTCCTATTGAGATTAAACCTGACAGAAGACTTGCTTTGGGTCTTCGCTGGCTGACTTTATACAGCAGAAAAAGAGGCGAGAAAACTATGATTGACCGTCTCGCCGGGGAAATTATGGACGCTATTAATAATGCCGGCGGCGCTGTTAAAAAGAAAGAAGAAACTCATAAGATGGCAGAAGCTAATAAAGCTTTCTCTCATTACAAATGGTAATTAAGAAGGAGGAATAAAGGTGGCAGGTAGAGCTTGTCCTCTTGAGAGAACTCGTAATATCGGTATTATGGCTCATATTGACGCCGGTAAAACGACTCTTACAGAGCGTATATTATTC
>CATJCJ010000230.1 GCA_949738935.1 uncultured Eubacteriales bacterium
AAGTGTTTAAAAATATTAATGTTTTTAAAAATAGTTTTAAATAATAATTGAAATATATGTATAAAAGATGTATAATATATAAGTAGATGTGAAAGACTTTCTTTTTGTGGGATTTGATGATAAAATAATCCGCTGAGTTTTTTCCGGAATTTTAATATTGTTTTTGGATATAATAGGTGTTGAGTTATTATTTCTATATCGTTTGTATGTGAGGTATTTTATGATTAAAAAATTTTTTCCCGAAAAGTATGTTGATTCCGTTTATGAAATTGATTTGGAAAATCTTAAAGACGAGAGAATTGAGGCTTTGATTTTTGATATTGACAATACCCTCGTTCCCTATTTTGTTCCTCAAGCCAATGACAGAATTAAAAACCTTTTTTCTAAAATTAAAGATAAAGGGCTTAAAGTCGGAGTTTTATCAAATAACAAGGAACACAGAGTTTCTCTTTTTTGCAGAGATTTGAATATTGAGTATGTTCACAGAGCGGGTAAGCCGGGGGTTAAAGGACTTGGCAGGCTTATTAAAAAGCTTGGGGTTAAAAATCACAGAAATACTGTTATTATTGGCGACCAAGTGTTTACTGATGTTTTGTGCGGGAACAGAATGGGTATACACACTATCTTGGTTAAACCCGTCTCAAAAAAGGACGCTTTTGGAACTTGGATTAAAAGGGGTATTGAGGCTGTTGTTATAAATTTATACCTTAAACGTAAAAAGGTTTCTGTAAAGTGATTTTTTGAAAGAGGTTTTAATATGAATGTTATTGATAGTGTTACAGGAAAAACAAGTGTTTATGGAATAATCGGCGACCCTGTTTCTCATAGTTTTTCGCCTGTTATCCATAATACTATCGCTAAGGCTGTTGATTTGGATTTTGTGTATGTTCCTTTTCATGTTCGCGGCGGGGACACATTAAACGCCGTCAGAGGAGCCTATTCTCTTGGGGTTAGGGGGCTTAATGTTACAGTCCCTCATAAAAAAGATGTTATTCCGCATTTATGCGGGATTGAAAAACGGGCGGAGGCTATTGGAGCCGTTAATACTCTTAAGTATACTGAAAATGGATATTTTGGGTATAATACCGACATTTTGGGAATGCTTTATTCTTTCCAAAACAGAGGTATTTACATAAAAAATAAAAGAGTACTTATTATTGGAGCGGGCGGAAGCGCTTGCGCCGCTTTGGTTTTGGCTGCCTCTGAGGGAGCCCGTGAAATTTTTGTGGCAAATCGTACTATTGAGAACGCTTTAAAACTAAAAGAACATGTTTTGAGATATTATGACGCTAATGTCTCTGTTTGTGGAATTGATGAAATTTATGATATTGAAAGATGTGATATTGTTATTCAAACAACTGTTCTTGGTTTTGGTGAAAAGCAGGGAATTTCGCCTGTCAGCGATATTTCCTTTTTTTCGAGTAAAGGAATTTCAGCCGCTTTTGACGTTATTTATATTCCTGAAAAAACTAAATTCCTAGAAGACGCTCAAAGTTTTGGTATTACTATCATAAACGGTTTTGATATGCTTATTTATCAGGCGGTTGCCGCCTCGGAAATATGGCTTGATTTAACCTATGATGAACAGATGAAAGAAAATCTTAAGAAAATTTTGAAACATTGATTTATGGAGGGTGTATCTTATGGAACTTAAAAATTGTATGGAAGACGCTGTTGAACGATGTGTTGATTCGGTTATGACTGAACTTGATATGTGTCATTGTCAGAAGTGCCGATTTGATGTTATGGCTATCGCTCTTAACAACCTTACTCCTCAGTATACGGTAACACAGGCGGGAGTTTTATATAACAAGGTTAAGTCTATGGAAGCTTCTTTTGATACAAAAGTTATCGCTGAAATTACAAAAGCCGCTAAAATTGTTATGAAGGGCGCAAGACATTATGAAAAAGAAGAATAACATTATTTTGACCGGGTTTATGGGCTGTGGAAAAACCAGTATCGGCAAAAGAATCGCTTTAAATTTTGAGATTGATTTTATTGATACTGATATTGAAATTCAGAATATTTCCGGTTTGTCTGTTAATGATATATTTGAGAAGTATGGTGAGGCGTATTTTAGGAAGCTTGAGAGAAATTATTGTAAATTGGCGGCGTTATGTCAAAATTATGTTATAGCTTCGGGCGGAGGCATTATCAAAGATGAGGCTAATATTGAGAATCTTAAGATTAATGGAGTCATCGTATATTTAAAGTGTGACGCTGAGAAAATCTATAAAAATATTAAAAATGATACTTCACGACCTCTTCTTAACAATGCTAAGGATAAGTTTGAGTTGATTTGTTCTATGCTTAAGGAAAGAGACCCTCTTTATCGCAAATACGCTGATTTTATTATGGATATTTCTGAGATGCGTCTTGAGGAAAGTGCTTGGCAGGTTGGTCGTGAGCTTAGGAGGCTTAGATTTATATGAAAAGGGTCAGTGTTATTAATGGACCAAATATAAATTTTACGGGTATAAGAGAAAAAGGTATATATGGAAATATCAATTATGAAAGCATTGTTGAGGCCGTTAAAGAAAAAGCTCGGGAATTGAATTTTGAGATTTCATTTTTTCAGTCTAATCACGAGGGCGATATTATTGATTATATTCAAAATTGTTATTTTGAGAATGTTGACGGTATTATAATTAATCCGGGAGCTTATACTCATTATAGTTACGCTATAAGAGACGCTGTCGCTTCGGTGAGTATTCCTACTGTTGAGGTACATATGTCCAATATTCATAAACGTGAGGAATTTAGACATACATCAGTGACTGTTCCGGTTTGTGTGGGTCAAATTTGTGGGTTTGGGTATTATGGATATATTATGGCGCTTTTTGCTCTTCAAAATATTTTTGATAGTTCTCAGCCTTTATAGATTGAGGTTATAGTTATAGATACAGTTTGTTAGTTGATATTGTTAAAAAATATCAGTTAAAATGAATAAAACGTTGATTAAATTATAGTTTTTTATATCAACGTCTAAAATATAGTATTATAGCATTTTTTTAAGGAGGATTTTTTTTATGATTTCAGCCAGTGAATTTAGGAATGGTGTTACTATTGAATATGAGGGTGACATCTATACAATACTGGAATTTCAGCATGTTAAACCCGGTAAGGGAGCGGCTTTTGTACGTACCAAAATTAAAAATATTAAAACAGGCAGTGTTGTTGAGAAAACTTTTAGACCAACCGAAAAAATGGGAAAAGCTTTTATTGACAGAAAGGATATGCAGTATTTATATACTGACGGAGAGTTGTTCCACTTTATGGATAATGAGACTTTTGAGCAGATTGCGGTAAACTCAAGTGATGTCGGTGATACACTCAAATTTGTTAAGGAAAATGAGATGGTTAAAATTCTTTCTTATAATGGAGAGATTTTTGGTATTGAGCCGCCGTTATTTGTTGAACTTGAGATTACAGATACTGAACCGGGCTTTAAAGGTGATACCGCTACAGGAGCGACTAAACCAGCTACTGTTGAGACGGGAGCTACCGTAAATGTACCTTTATTTGTTAATCAAGGCGATGTTATTAAAATTGATACTCGTACAGGCGAGTATTTGAGCAGAGCTTAAGAGGCTGTTTAAAATTGTGGGTTTTGCCTATATTCGCGGTCTTTTAAAAAAGGCTTGACCTAAACTCTAAAGTTTTTGGTCAAGCCTTTTTTATCATAATTTGGGAGGGATTGAAAATGAATGTGGCGGAAAGCAGTATTTTTAGGGAAAATTTGGATAGTAATAATGTAAGTAATGTAAACCAAAATTTGGCGGAAGATAAAAAAGTGCGAGATTTTGGAGAGAAAGCCTCAGCCGAAAAAAATGATGAGAAGAAAAAGGAACAGAAAAAAGAAAACGCGGCGGCAGTCGCTACTATTTCTGAAGAAGCAAAAAGGATGTTTTTGGAACAGCTTGAAAAGTCTAAAAAGGAAAATCCTTATGTTGATATGATAAAGTTGATTGAAATCGCGGCCAGAATAGCGAAAGGTGACAAGGTTCCTCCATCAGATGAAAAAAAGCTTTTGGAAAAAGAGCCGGATATGTATCTTTCGGCAAAATCAGCGGCTGTTTTGAACGAAAATAAAAAGCATAAAAAACATAAGGCTTTGTTCGAGGAGGAAAATGAAAACTCAATGGACGAGAAAATAAGAGCTTTGGAGGCTGAATCAAGCGTAAGCTCGGATTCAAATAATTCATCTTCCGAGCCGGCTGAGAGTATTGACAGCGAGGGAAGTGGAGAAAGCGTTGACGAGTGATAATTGTGTTTTTAACAAATGTACGCCGGAAGAAGAGGGTCTTTCATCAAGGCGAATAATTGATTTTTTGGCTGAAATTGATAAATATAATATCAATCTTCATTCACTTCTTATGTTTCGGCATAATAAAATTATTTTTGAGGGATATTGGAAACCTTTTAATAGAAATACTCTTCATAGAATGTTTTCTGTTGTGAAAAGTTTTGTTTCGGCGGGAATTGGAGTATTAGTTGGAAAAGGTGATATTGAGCTCGACCGCCCCGTTATTGATTATTTTCCCGAGTATGATTGTGGGGAGATTGATGAGCTTGTCAGGCAAGCTACTGTCCGCGACCTTTTGACAATGCGTTCTCCCCATGAGAAAACAGCTTTTAAACAAATTTTGGGAAATGATTATGTTAAGTCTTTTTTTTCTCTTAAAGCGAAAAAAGTTCCGGGAACGGCTTTTTCTTATGACACTTCGGCTACACACACTCTTTGTGCTTTGATTGAAAAAATTACGGGAAATAGTCTTATAGATTTTTTAAGGAAAGAGTTTTTAGCGGACTTGGGTTTTTCGAAAGACGCTTATGTTCTTAAAGACCCTTTGGGGCGGTCTTTGGGAGGCTCGGGGCTTATGGCTAGACCTTTGGATATTGGGATTTTCGCTCATGTGTTTTTAAATGGCGGAGCGCTTTGGGGAAAGTACTCTGACAGACAGGTTATTCCCAAGGATTATGCTGAAGCGGCTGTTTCAAAACAAGTTGATACGTTTGTCAAGGGTGAGATTAAAGAAGAAAAGCAGGGGTATGGTTTTAAGTTTTGGAGAATATCTAATAATGGCTATATGTGCTACGGTATTGGAGGGCAGCTTGCTGTTATTTTGCCTGATTTTGATTTTGTTATGGTTGTTACCGCTGATACTTTGGAAATGAAAAATGGGGTTGAGAGAATTTTTGAGATATTTTGGGAATGTGTGTTTCCGTATTTCTCTAAAAAATCTTTGCCGAATGATGAAAAAAGTTTTTATAGGCTTAATGAGATTTCAAATTCTCTTTGTATTAAACCTCTTGTATTTTCTGATAATGAAATTATGAAAGAAAATATTGCGGACAGAATTTTCAATGTTGAGGAAAATGAGTTTGGAATAAAGGATTTGATGGTAAGTATTGATAATGACAATCGCGGAGGAAAAATTTCTTTTAAAAGCAGAAAGGGAAAATTTGAGTTATTATTTGGATTTGGCAGACAAGTTTCAGGAGTTTTTCCTTTTTATAAGTACAAGTATATTGCTTCCGGAGCTTTTATCTCCGCTAATGTCCTTATTATTAAATGCCATATTATTGATGAGGAAATTGGGACGGTATATTTTCAATTTGATATAACTCAAAACGGCGGAGGCGTTTTACTTACTAAAAAAAATGTCGGTCTGGGTTTTGATGAGTTTAACAGAATTTATATTTTAAAACAATAAGGCTTTTTTTAGATTTTAGACAGGTTCTTAGGGGTTTTGTTTTTAAGCTTTAAAAGTTTTTTGTAGAATTTGCGAAGTTTGGGACAAAATCCTGAGTTTTTTTCGTAATAAAAATTATTCCTTATGAATATAATCAATATTATTTGCAGAGCAGGGAATGATTTTTTTATGATAATTCATACTGTTTCAAAGGGTGAAACTGTTTCATCAATCGCTGGGATGTATGGGGTTTCACCATTGCTTTTAAAACAGAATAATCAAATTAATGATGAACTTGTTGTGGGTGAAACTGTTGTTGTTTTGATTCCAAAGGTCACCCATACAGTTATGACGGGTGAAACCCTTTATTCTATAGCCAGAGATTATGGTATTTCGGCTGTTAATTTACTTCAAAATAATCCCATTATTACTGAGAATGGTATATTGTATCCGGGACAGACTGTTGTTATTGAGTATGAGGGAGAAAAAAGAGGTACTTTAGCTGTTAATGGATATGCTTATCCGTATATTAATAAAAGTGTTCTTATTAAATCTTTGCCTTATTTGAGCTTTTTGACTATTTTTACGTATGGTTTTACTCCTGAGGGAGAACTTGTTGGTATTGATGATGATGAGGTTATTAGAATAGCTCTTGATTATGGTGTCGCGCCTGTTATGCTTATCTCTACTCTTTCTCCTATGGGTACGTTCTCTAATGAGCTTGCTAGTCAAATTCTGAATAATCCGACGGCTCAAGAAACATTAATTGAAAATATTCTTGAAAATATGAAAGAAAAAGGCTATAAGGCTTTGGATATTGATTTTGAGTATGTCTTTCCAAATGATAGGCAAGCGTATATAGATTTTGTTGAAAAAACTACTAATAGGCTTAATGAAAATGGTTTTTTTGTTATGACCGCTCTGGCTCCAAAGACTTCGTCAAATCAGTCCGGGCTTTTGTATGAGGCTCACGATTACGCGGGGCTTGGCAGTGTCTCTAACGCTGTTTTGCTTATGACATATGAATGGGGATATACATATGGTCCTCCTATGGCTGTAGCTCCTATTTTGAAAGTTAGAGAGGTTATAGAATACGGGGTTAGTCAAATTCCTAATGATAAAATTTTTATGGGGATTCCTTTTTATGGATATGATTGGACTCTGCCTTTTGTTCAAGGTACTAAGGCTAGGTCTTTAGGAAGTGTTCAGGCTGTTAATATAGCCAGGAGAATGGGTGTTGATATTCAATTTGATGAAGAAGCTATGACTCCGTTTTTTTATTATACAGACCCTGTTAATGGCCGTGAACACGTTGTTTGGTTTGAGGACGCGAGGAGTATTGCGGCTAAATTGGATTTAATAAGTGAATTTGGCTTGGTTGGCACAGGAATTTGGAATGTTATGAGGTATTTTCCGCAAGGATTTCTTGTTATGAATGGGTTGTTCAATATCTATAAAGCCTTATGATAAAAGCTATAGTTTTGAGAGATTGTGTTTGATAACGAGTGAGTTTATTCTATATGCGCTAAGTTGTAAAAAACTTTGAGGCTCTACTCGCTTTTTTAAAAAGCGAGGCAAAAAATTTTACGCTTTATGCGAAATTATGTTTTGCTGATGAATATCGAAATTTCATAACAAAAAATAGTTTTGCTTGTGTTAAAGTTTAGGGGCAGGCCTTTTTTAGGAGTTACCCCACTCGCGTCAAAATTTTGTTTTGCGGTAAGATTAACGCAAATGGGATTTTACTCTCGTTTTTTAATTATATTTTTCTATAATTGTATTTTTTATCAAGGTTTACATCTTTTACAAGCTCCTCGGCCTTGAGCTTGTGCCTCACTTAAAGAAATAGGCCTTCCGTTGCCTTTTAAAGTTGAACAGCTTTGACGATGATATTTGTTTCCTGTTGCGCCTATATAAACGGTTTGTGATAAGTTATTATTGGAATTAGCAACTGCTTTATTATTTGAGGAAGAACCGGAACTTGAAGAAGCTTTATTATTTGAGGAAGAACCGGAACTTGAAGAA
>CATJCJ010000231.1 GCA_949738935.1 uncultured Eubacteriales bacterium
CAAAGTGAAAATGCAGAATGATTTGAAACTGGTATAATAAAGATGCCGCACGGCTTTGGCTGTGCGGCATCTTTTGGGTGATATGGGAAATTAATGAGCGAAAATTTTAATATCGTCTTTTATTATTTTGTAGCCTTGTCTGCTGCTGTTATCAAGTCTTAAACACGAGTTTTTTCTCTCAATGTCAATTTTTTGATCTTTTTCGTTCCATTTAATATGAGTAACAATATACTCCCCTTTTTCATAACCGTAACCGTCAAAATCGTCCTCATAAAGCTCATACTCCGCGTCACTTCCCGAATATACGCAAAGCCTGATATCTCCCGAAAGCTCTTCGGTTGACTGAGCGGGCTCGCAAATTGGGATAATCGAGCCTTCGCGGACAAATAAGGGAATTTTATCTATGGGCGCATCGGTCAATATATACCCACCGCCTTTGTAATATGCGTTGGTATAAAAATCATACCAACCCCCTTCGGGAAGATATACCTTACGGGTTTTTTCGGTCTCGATTTTTTTGGAATTCGGCAGATAGTACATCGGATCGGTGACGGGACACACCATTACGCAATCGCCGAACATATATTGATCGGTTATTTTTTTTGCGGTTTCATCCTCCGGATAGTCGAACGCCAGAGGAAGAATTATCGAACCGTCGTTAAGCCAACATTTTCCCGCTGCCGAATAGATATAGGGAATAAGTTTGTATCTCATACGATTTGTTTCCGCTAACACGTCATAGAAAGGAATGTCGGCATTTTCGCAATTCCACAGCTCGCGGCGGCAGTCCGTACCATGACCGCGGAAAATCGGCAGAAACGCAGCCCATTGGTACCATCTTGTGAACAGTTCGCGGTATCCCAAGTCGTCAAAACAGTTTTCAAAATCTCCCCGCCAATACCACGCCGAACCTCTTTTTACAAAAAAGGCCCCTATATCAGTCGTCCAGTACGGCATACCGCTTGCGGAAAAATTGAGTCCCGCAGCTATCTGACGTTTTAAAGTATCCCATGAAGCTGAGGTATCTCCCGACCAGAGAATCGCACCGTATCTTTGCTGACCGGTATATGCGCTTCGGGTAAGATTCACCACGCGCTTTCCGTCGTTTTCGGAGCGCTGTCCCTCATATATGCCTTGAGCGTGATAAAGGGCATATGTGTTTCCAAGCTGTAAAGACATATGATTCTGAGCGTCACGGCAATATTCCTCATACAATTTTGCGGGTTCTGTACGCTCGATATGAATCCATTCTGGAGTGAACGGCTCGCTGCTGTCGCACCACCAAGCGTCCACGCCGTGAGAATACAAACCGGATTTTGCCTGCTTCCAATACAGCGCTCTGCCTTCCGCGCTGAAAGCGTTGTAAACGCCGCATTCGGGAAGCAGCAGTTCCGCTTCCTTAAATTCGGAGTAATCTTCGGTATTTTCATTTATATTTGGCCAGACCGAAATCATAAATTTAGCGTGGTTGTTATGTATATACTCTATCATTTTGTGCGGTTCGGGAAAACGTGAGCCGTCAAATGTTTTTTGTCCCCACTTTCCGTCTTCCCATGAACACCAGTCAAGAACTATACAGTCAAGGCCTATTTTGCGTTCGCGGTATTCTTTTACGGTACGCTCGATTTCGGGCTGATCCTCATACCTTTCCTGACATTGTATATAGCCGAAAGCCCAGCGCGGGAGCAAGGCAGCTTTACCCGTGATGAAACGGTACTGCGCAATCACTCCCCGCATATCTCCCCCATACATAAAATAATAGTTGATTTCGGGAACGGCTTCGGAATAGATATACGAACCGTAAGGGGTGTCGCTGAAAATCATCGGACTGTAAGTATCTGTCAGCATTCCGTAGGCGAGTGAAGATACAAGCATCGGAATCGCGATTTTTTTATTTGCCTGATGCAGATATATCATATTTCCCCGAAGGGATCCGAAGCCCTCTTCATGCTGACCGAGACCGTACAGCTCTTCCCCGTCCTGAAGTCTTAGGTTTAATCTTGAGTGCCAGCTATGTCCCGCCGCTTCTTTTTTGGAATCCGTTACAACGGCTTTTTCACCGTCCGCCGTTATAACTTTTTCTGTCTTTGCGGCTACCGTTTTGTAAACATCAAACTTTTCGAGACTTCGGCTGTCCTTTTCCGTTTCACTCAAAAGCAGCTTTCCGTTTTTATCGAACCAACTGTATGAAGCGGTGTCGGTATTGATTTTAAGGGTAATTTCATCTGTTTTTAAAAGGATTTCCCTTTCCTTCGACTCAAAAGTCCAGTCTTTAAATTCATCGGTATTTATGATTCCGAGGCGGGGGGAATCCGAAAAATCATCTTCACGGGTAAATGAAACATGGATATTGCGGGCATTTTTCGGTGATAAACGATGAGTTCCGTAATCCGAATATAGCAAGAGACTGTTTCCCTTCCTTTCGGTTTTTAATATTTTGGCGCTTGGGGGATTTTCGGCATACAGCATTTTATAAACGTTCCTTTCCTATCGAAGAAATATCCGATACTTTTTTACAATTCTATCATTTTTTCAATCGGCTGTCAATATTAATCCCCAATGAAAAACACTTTTTGTTTGACAAACGTATAATAGACATCCTCGGAAACTTACGAAGCACCATCTGATACTGTTAACCAATTAAAAATTGGAAAAATGGTTTATAATTGGTTAACAGTGTTTCGAGTGTAATAACCATTTTGACTATGATTTTATCCTGTGTCAAAATGGTTATTAGTATGATACTAATATCGGTTTAAAAGTGGATAAAATGGCTTTTTAAACCGATATTAGTGTTTAGGGTGTAACTCTGTTTTGACTGTAGACTTTGTTATATTTTGTCTACAATCAAAACAGAGATTAGTATAACAAGGCTTTTTGACGCGGAATATGACCGTTTGGGGGCGAAAAGACGACGTTTTCCGATTTATCAAACAAGCCATAATGTTTATGGTGTAATTGAAAATCATTCGGGGGATACCCGAATTTATTGGGTTGATATAATATAATACCAATCTTTAATCAGGTCTGAAAATTGATTAAAGACTGGTATTATACTTTTTTTATTTTTACACTAAATCCAAATAAAAATCAGACATATCCAGCGACCGGAGCGTTCCTGCTCTGCGTCAGCCCTCGTTGAAATATTCGCATATTCTTGCGTCGGGACTTCCTTGATTAGGATCGCTCCACTCGTCGCCTTTGTCTCCTTTTTATTTGGAATTAGTATTACTTATTATTGGGCAGCGGTGTTATTTTAAAGCGATAAATTATTTTATCCTCAAGCGTCGCTAATTGTTCCAGAATCGTTCTCTTTCATTCTTGCCGGGGCGGTTCATAAGGCTTGTCAAGCTTTCCTCGGGGTTTTCCCCGTTGAAGCAAACTCCGTAAAGCTTGTCCGTGATAGGCATGGGAACGCCCTTGGCCTTGGCGAGAGAGTGAACTATTTTGCAGCAGTTGTATCCCTCTACCGTTCCGACCTGCCGTATTGCTTCCTCAACGGGAACACCCTTGCCTATAAGTATACCTGCCCGATG
>CATJCJ010000232.1 GCA_949738935.1 uncultured Eubacteriales bacterium
GCTCGAAAAAGAGGGAATAAAACACATTTTCGGTTACCCCGGAGCGGCGATCTGTCCTTTTTTTGACGAACTTCTTCATTCGGAAATAAAAAGCATTTTGGTGCGGCACGAAGTAAACGGCGGACACGCTGCCGGGGCTTACGCGAGGGTTACTGGAAAACCCGCCGTATGCGTTGCCACGTCGGGTCCCGGCGCCACGAATCTTATAACCGCCGTGGCTTCCGCCCATATGGACAGTATTCCCATAATAGCGATTACGGGACAGGTTGTCAGCAGCCTCGTGGGGCGCGATGCTTTTCAGGAGGCGGATATTACCGGCGCGTGCGAGCCATTTGTAAAACACAGTTATCTGGTAAAAAACGCCGAAAGTATCGGCGAGGTTATAAAAAAAGCATTTTATATCGCGGGCACGGGCAGACCCGGCCCCGTACTGATAGACGTGCCAATGGATATCCAGAAACAGGAAATTGAGTTTGAATATCCCGAAACGGTTGAGATACGCTCTTATAAGCCCAGTTTCAGCGGAAATAAATTGCAGATAAAAAAAGCCGCCGAAGCCCTCAGAAACAGCTCAAAGCCGCTAATCTGCGCGGGAGGCGGCGTGATAGCAGCCATGGCGCGGGAAGAGCTTAGGAGGCTTTCGGAAATGTGCGACATACCTGTTGTGTCAACAATGATGGGAATAGGCGCAATATCTACCGAACACAGGAATTATTACGGAATGATAGGCGTTTTCGGCGTAACTACGGCAAAGCTTGCGCTAAAGGAGTGCGACCTTCTGATAGTTTTGGGGGCGCGTATGAGCGATCGCTCCGTAACCGACTCCGAAGTGTTTGAAGGAACCACGGTGATTCATATAGACGTGGATCCCGCCGAAATAGGAAAAAATTCCCGCGTAAACATTCCCATAGTAGGAGACGTAAAAAAAATAACGGAACAGTTTACGGAAGAATTGGACGATATGAAGCATACGGAATGGCAGGATATGCTGCGTCAAAGCAGACTTTCCGGCGGAGAAAAAGCGGCCGACGGACTTTGCTGCCATAATGCCGCCTATGTCAATCCCCAATTTTTTATTAAAGCACTGTGCAGTGCCTTGCCCTCAAAGTGTGTGATATGCTCCGATGTGGGATCGAATCAAATTTGGGCGGCGAATAACGTGGAGCTTACCGCCGAGGGACGATTTATTACTTCGGGGGGAATGGGAACAATGGGCTACGCTCTTCCCGCAGCGGTGGGCGCAAAAACTGCCGACGGCTCTGCCGAGGTGGTGGCTCTGTGCGGCGACGGCAGCTTCCAGATGTGCTTTATGGAGCTTGCCACGGCGATACAGCACAATATAAACATAAAAATCGCGGTATTTGTAAACAATTATCTGGGAATGGTGAGAGAGCTTCAGGATAACAATTACAGCGGAAGGCGCACTA
>CATJCJ010000233.1 GCA_949738935.1 uncultured Eubacteriales bacterium
TGAATTATATATTTTTCACATTTTGACATAATAATGTTATGCTTTTCGCTGTTCTCCTTAAAATTTAGTTTTTGTGGTCGCAAACCTGTAAAACAACATTTTTCAACAAGCATAAATAACCTCCAATCAAAAAAATTAGCTATAAATGTCCTATTTATGACCTATTTTTTATTTATTAGTGTACCATAATGTTATTATTAAAACAATAGTATTTCGGAGGTGAGTAAAAATGGATAAAAATATTGCACATTATAATTTGCGTGTTCCTCAAATGTTACTTGATAAACTTGGTTATATCGCGGAATATGACGGTCGTTCAAAAAATAAAGAAATTGAATTTCTTATAAAAAATAAAATTGAGGAATTTGAAAAAGAACACGGAAAAATAAAATGGAATTACGATAAAAATAATTAATTTTAGGAGAATAAAATATGGCTATTAAGAGTGTATCTATTCGTATTGAAGAGGAAATGCTTAAAAAAATTGGGTATATTGCAGATTATGAAGGTCGTTCAGTAAATAGTCATATACTTGTTTTGATAAGAGAAAATATTAGAAATTTTGAAACCGAAAATGGAAAAATTGAAGGAAACATTAAGCCTGAAGTTAATGTAAAACTTTCTCGAAAATAAAATGAGGTGTATTTTTTCTTTTCTGTGGAATATCGCTTTTAACTTGACTTGACTTTGTGAATTAATATATAATAAATATAAGGAAATAATGATTAAAAAAGATGAATATTTATTTTTTGAGAAAGTAAAAATAATCTTTGAAAAAATAAGGTTTTATATACTTTTAATAGTTAGCAGGAATTTTCAGGTACATTTTAATTAATATTTCCGTAAATTTAAAATTTACAGCAATTTTGAAATGGACAAAGAATAAAAATATTTTATTTAAAATTTTCTGCCTATACCAGAATTGCTATAGTTGAAATGGAGGTATTTGATTTGAACTTAAGGTTTAAAGGGCTATTATGTTTTGTGTTTTCGTTGTGTATGATATTTAATATGTTTACTTTTGGTGCTTTTGGTGAGACTACGGAACCTGCTATGAAGAAAGCTAAAAGTCCTGTTACAATTA
The DNA here is from genome assembly GCA_949738935.1 of uncultured Eubacteriales bacterium. Lineage (GTDB taxonomy): Bacteria > Bacillota > Clostridia > Lachnospirales > CAG-274 > MGBC114079. The sequence goes on from CATJCJ010000233.1 coordinate 1,085, forward strand.
ATGTGGGGAAAGAAGAAAAATTTCAGTTTCATTCTATTCAAGCGGCGCTAGATTCTGTTAAAGAAGAACCAACAGTCTATGCTCCTTTGACTATTATTATTAATGAGGGAGTCTATGAGGAGGAAATTAATGTTAAACTTCCTTATGTTAATTTTAAGGCTCCGGAAGGAAAAGACCCTAAAAATATTGTTATTACATATGATAAGGCTAATGGTCATGTTGATGACCCGGCTAAGGCGAAAGGGACTCAACAGTCCGCTACGGTTACTCTGGAAAAATCAGCTGTTGGATTTAGCGCTGAAAGAATAACATTTGAGAATTCTTATAATATCGGAGAGACTCATTCTCACAGACCTCAGGCACAGGCCGTCGCTCTTGTCAGTATGACAGACAAAGTTGTGTTTGATAATTGTCGTTTTATAGGAAGACAGGATACGCTTTATTTGAAAGGAGCGTCAAAAGGTAAAGATGTTTTTGGCGATTCTAATAATGCTAGGTCATATTTGAAAAATTGCTATATTGAGGGTACTGTTGATTATATTTTTGGAGATGGTACGGCTTATTTTGATAATTGCAGTCTGCATATGACTTATAGAGAAAATGGAGGTCATTATACCGCTGCCAATACTACTCTTTCAAATATCGGATATGTTTTTTATAAATGTATTTTAACTGCTGACGAGAGTTATGGAAATCAGACAAACAAAGTTGTTGATTTGGGAAGACCTTGGCAGGGTGATAATTCTTACCCTTATTATGGCTCTCACACAGCTTTTATTGATTGTGTTATGCCTAATTCTCTTAATTCTGTTGGTTTTGTTCCTTGGAATGACAGCACTGTTAAAAATAAAATAAGATATATGGAGTATGGTTCTATTGATTCTAATGGCAATTTGATTGAACTTGCCCCTATCAGAAATAATTTTATGAAATTGCTTACAAAAGAACAGGCTGAAAGTTATACTCCTTATAATATTTTAAAGGGAGACGATGGCTGGAATCCTTTGAATGTTAAGGGCGAGGAAACTACCAATGTTTTGGATATTACTTTGGACAAGTATTCTTTGAGTATTCCTGAAAATTCCTCCGAAACAGTTAAAGCACTTGTTTTGCCGTTTAATGCCGATAATAAAAATGTAAAGTGGAGTGTAAGTGATGAAAATATTGCTAAAGTTGACGAAAATGGCGTTGTTACAGGTATTTCTAAAGGTAAAACAATTTTGACCGCTGAGACAGAGGAAAATGGATTTAAAGTTTTGGCTGATGTTGAGATTACAGCGGCAAAAACTTCTTTACCTATTATTAAGGATATTAAAATTAATGGTTCTGATGTTAAAAATGGAACATCTATTTCTCTTGATTATAATTATGAGCTTAAATCTGATGATGTTATTGATAATGCCATTATTAAGTGGTATGCTGTTGACTCGGAGGGCAATGAGTATGCTTTGAAACAAGGAAGAGGTAAAGAAGCGAAAACTTATGTCGTTGATAATTTTGATGTTGGATATAAAATAAAAGCTTATGTTTATCCTGAAACTGTCACAACATATGGTGAAAGTGGTTCGGCTGTTTCGGTTCAAACAGAGGACGTTGTCTCTTCCGCTGAGGAAAATAATCCTGTTTTATATTTGAGAGATAATTTTATGGATATTTCTAAATACTGGAGTTCTGAGGGGAATATGCTTGTTTATAAACCAAAGGAAAATGAAAATGATTGGAGAAATGTTGTCTTTAACACAAGACTGAGATTTGACCCAACAAAAGATGGTATTAGTTCTTCGGATTCTATTGATTTTTATACGGCTTTTTCAGGAAAGGATAAATCTTATTATAGACTTAATGTTAAAAGAGGGTCAAATACGGATTCTTTGAAAGTGTATTTATATAAAAAGAATCCTAAGGAAGATGAGGTTTTGATTGTCTCTGATGAGGAAAGCCTCTCAAAAAAAATCCCTCAGGCAAGAGGCGAGGAAAATCCTTTCTTTGTCATTAAAGAAACTATAAATGATAGGAATATTTTGGTTGATTTTATCATTGAGGGACAAAACTCGCCGGCTATGTCTATAAGTTTTAAAGATGATTCTCCCCTTTCTGGATTTGTCGCTTTTGAAAGTACTTCGGATGCTTTGCTGAAATCAGCGCTTACTATTGGAAAACCTTATACTAAAAAAGAAAATAATGATGTTATTAAAATATGTCTCGCGGGAGATTCTACTGTTAAATCTTATGGCGATGATAATACTATTGGCGGTTGGGGTGAGTATCTTCAACATTATTTTGACAGCGACCATGTTAAAATTATTAATAAGGCTGAGGGCGGAAGAAGCACTCGTTCTTATATTAATCAGGGCAGACTTGCCGACGCTGTGAGCGATATTGGAGAGGGTGATTATCTTTTTATTCAATTTGGACATAATGACGCTCGGACTGATGAGAACGCTTTTCTTGAGCATTCCGTACCTTTGGGAGCGCCTGACGCTAATGGAATTTATCCTACTTATTCCGGGGTCAAATCCAAAACACCTAAAGGAATTTATGAGTTCTATAAAGATATGCCTTACTCAGAGGATTTTTATTCTTATGAGAGCGGCGGGACTTTTAAGTGGTTTTTAAAACAATATGTTGACGAGGCTAGAAAGGTTGGAGCTACGCCTGTTTTGATTACGCCTGTGGCGAGAGTTTTCTTTGACAAAGATGGAAAAATTACTCCTCATCATGGAGATAATGACGGTTATGTTAAAGCTGTTTTGCAATTAGCTGAGGAAATGGATGTTGCTTGTGTGGATATGTTTGAAATTACAAAGACTATGTATGAGAATTATGGTGTGAGAGTTACACAGGGGCTGCAAAACATTAAATCTGACGGTACTATGGATATTACACATTATAATAAGTTTGGTTCAAATATTGTTACAAACAAGCTTATTGAGGCTTTGCGGCAGGAGGGAATTTATGCTTGTGTTTATTCTAAACCTTCTGACAAAGTTGTTTCAAAAACTGAGGATTTGAAAAACGCTATGGTTTACATTGTTGGAGGAACTTCAACAGCGTCGTCAGTGAATACCTCTGATTATTCTCTTCCTAAAGAAGGTTGGGGGGATTATATTCAAAATTACTTTTCTGACCAAATTATGGTTTTAAATATGGCTGTTGATGGTAAAAGCTCTAAAAGTTATATTCAAGAAAATAACTATAAAAATGTTTTCGCTAATATAGCTGAGGGAGATTACATTCTTATTAATTTTGGCGTTGATGATTTTTTTAAGGAAAACGTTGATAATTATACAAATCCTAAGGGCAGTAAAGAAGATGTCGGCTCTTTTAAATATTATTTGTATAATTATTATATAAAACCGGCTTTGGATAAAAAAGCTGTGCCTATTATTGTCTCTCCTTGCGCGGCAAGTGTTTTTGACGATGAGGGAAAGGTTGTCGGAATTTATTCGGAGTACATTGACGCTATTAAGGAAATCGCGGCTGAGACTGGAGCTTATTATATAAATCTTAATGATATTTTGACAGAACATTATAATACAAACGGCGAGGACAAATCAGACGGATATCACGCTTTGTATAAAAATAATTCAAATGGGAAAAATGGTATTGATGTTTATGCCCTAAGTAAAACAGGCGCTGTTGAGGCCGGCAGAACTGTTTTGAGACAAATAGGCTTTTCTTCGGCTACTTTGAAGGATTATATTAATTCTTCTTTGCTTGACAATGCTGTGTATGTTGAAAAGGGTGAGTTTGTTACCGATATTTTAAAACTTATAGATGATGATGAGAATATTCAGTATTTGGGCGGGAACTTTGACGATATCTCAAACGGGAAAACTTATGCTGAGTCGGTAGGAAAGGCTAAATGGCTTGGTATTGTTAAAGGTGATGATAATAATTTATTTTATCCTGAAGATGATATTAGTGTTAACGAGTTAATTGAGATTACGGAGAATATTCTTAATTTAAAAAATAAAAAACTTGGTTTTAATTATGACGCCTTTGTTAATCTTACTGATGAGAAAGTTTCTATTGAACAAGAGGCTTATGTATTAAATAAAGTATATGAAGCTTTACAGAGTTAAAGTTCTTTGATAATCTCATATTTGCGGAGGATTTGTTATGAGTAATGGCAGATTTAAAAAAATTTCTCATGTTGAGGCTAAAAATATTATGGATACAGAAAAGGACATTGTTATTCTTGATGTGAGAGAGCCTGAAGAAGTTGAGGAGGGATATATTGATGGAGCGGTGTTTATTCCTCTTGGAGGTATTAATTCTTTGGCTTTAAAAATTATCCCAAATAGGAAAGCTAAAATTCTTGTTTATTGTAGAAGCGGAAGAAGAAGCAGGGAAGCTTGTGAAAAACTTGCCGCTATGGGATATGATAATGTTTTTGATTTTGGCGGGATTATGGATTGGCCTTTTGAGATTGTTATGTAAAAAATGACTGCCGTTTTGATTTTTAATCTAAACGGCAGTCATTTTTTATTTATATAAAATTTTAACGTTTTCCAAGTATTTGATAAATCTTTTTTGGAATGTCTTGCAGAGGAACTTGATATTTTATGCCTCCCGACTGATACGCCGCTTTTGGCATTCCATAAACTACACAACTTGCCTCGTCTTGACCTATTGTTTCCGCGCCTTTTGTTCTCATTAATGTAATTCCTGTTGCTCCGTCAGCTCCCATGCCTGTCAATATTATGCCAATAGCGTTCTTTTTTATTGTTTCCGCCACAGAATTGAAAAGAACATCTACGGAAGGACAATGCCCGCTTACTTTTGCTCCGGGAGCGCATTTTACTTTATATTTTGAGTCGATGTCTTTGAAAACGGTCATTTGTTTACTTCCGGGGGCGAGAAGAACTCTTCCCGGCAGAATTACGTCTCCTGTTTCCGCCTCTTTGACATCTAGGTTAGCGCATTTTGAGTTTAATCTTTTCGCGTACATTGAGGTAAATCCGGGAGGCATATGCTGAGTTATGACAATTCCCGGAACAGTATGCGTTAATTGACTTAATACACTTAAAATCGCTTCTGTTCCTCCTGTTGAGGCTCCTATAGCTATTATATTTATATTGCTGTTTTTTATTGCCGGAGTGAGTGGTGTTGAGGCAGCTTTTTTTTCGGATTTGTTTTTAACAGGATTGATGGGAGCGTGGGGGATTGATAGTTTTGATGTTGCAGCTCCTCTTATTTTTACAGCAAGCTCTGTTCTTACAAATTCCTCGATATTTTGCGCGGACATTGAAGTTGGTTTTGTAACAAAATCTACCGCTCCAACCGCTAAAGCGTCAAAAACAACCTCATTTAATGAGCTTACCATTATTACGGGCAGTCTGCATTGAGGTAATAATTGCCTTAAAAACTCAATTCCATTCATTCTTGGCATTTCAACGTCAAGAGTCATTACATCAGGCTTATATTTCATTATCGCGTCTTTTGCCTCAAACGGGTCTTTTGCTGTCGCTACTACATCAAATTCAGGATAACTGTCTATTGCTCGTACTAAAAATTCTTGAAACAATATAGAATCATCCACTACTAATACTCGTATTTTTTGCATAATACTCAAACCTCCCTAATCCGGATTAATTTATATTTTTTGATATATTGATGATTGTATATATTTAAAATTTGTATTTCTTTTATCTAAAACCTCAGTCATACCAATAAAGAGGTAACCTCCTGTTTGCATACAATCGCAAATTTTATTTACCAGATTGAATTTTGTCTCATCGTCAAAATAAATCATTACGTTTCTTAGAAAAACTATATGAAACTTATTTTTAAAGCTGAAAGGTTTCATTAGATTTTGTACCCGAAAAATTACGTCATCTCGTACGCTTTTTTTCAAACGCATTTTTTCAGCCGAATAATTTTCAAAATATAGTTTTTTCCACAAATTTGGAATAACTTCAAGCTGTTCTTTCATATATATTCCTTCTTTCGCGTAATTTAAAACTTCTGTGGAAATATCTGTCGCTAAAATTCTTGTGTCCCAATTTCCGGATTGACGTTTGAAAAAGTCGTGTAAAGTCATAACTATTGTATATGGTTCTTCTCCTGTTGAGGAGGCCGCTGACCATATATATATTGATTTTTTCGCTCTTTCTTTTACTAATATTTGAGGGAGAATAATATCTCGCATATAATTAAAATGGAGATTTTCTCTTAAAAAATATGTATGGTTTGTTGTTAGCTGATTTACTAACGCTGTAGCATCGCTTCCTGTTGGATTACTTTTTATTTTATCCATATATTCAGCGTAGCTGTTATATCCGTTTCTTATCAGATAATTTTCAAGACGTCCAACTATAAGGGTCTTTTTATTTTTTAGGTTTATTCCATAGTTGGATTTGACATAATGAATTATGTCTTTAAATTCCGCCTCTGATATTTTCATAAAGACACCTCCGTGTTTTTTATATATAATATTTTAAATGGCGTTTCCCTATATATAAATTTTATGTTTTTTTTTATGTTTTGTCAAAGTTTTTTTTATAAAACACTGTATAATTTGAATTTGTTTTACTGAATTATGCTGTATTGCCTTGATTTATTTTTATTGTATTAAATTTACTGTAAAATTGATTTTTGAGGATAAAAAAATATTAATATTGCCTTAATTGAAAAAAAGGAGTATAATTTAACCAATTAAGTAAACGGTGATTAATCAGAGGTTTAATAATCAGTGTTTCTTTATGGAGTTTTATATTTCATTTATTGAAAGGAGTTTATTACTTTATGGAAAAAGATATTCTTGACCTTTTGGAAAATGACAGCAGAATATCAGTTGAACAGATTGCGGATATTCTTGGAAAAGATTTGGATGATGTTGAAAAATGTATTTCAAAACTTGAGGAAGATAATGTTATATGCGGTTATAGTACACTTATAAATTGGGATAATACTGAGAGAGAGTTTGTTACGGCTCTTATTGAGGTTAAAGTTACTCCTCAAAGAGACCAGGGATTTGATAAAATTGCTCAGAGAATTAAAAATTTTGATGAGGTTAAAGCTGTTTATCTTATGTCGGGCGCTTTTGACCTTACTGTTATAATGGAAGGAAGAAATATTAAAGAGGTTTCTAATTTTATTTCAACAAAGCTTTCTACTCTTGATTCGGTTTTGAGCACGGCTACTCATTTTGTTCTTAAAAAATATAAAGACCACGGTATTATACTTGATGAGGAAAAGAAAGTTGATGAAAGGATGATTGTTTCACCATGATTGATAAAAAATCTTTTGTTGCCGATAAAATTCAGTCTATACCTTATTCGGGTATCCGTAAATTTTTTGATGTGGCGAATGAAATTGAGGGAGCTATATCTTTGGGAGTTGGAGAGCCTGATTTTGAGACTCCTTGGGCTGTTCGTGAAAGAGCTATATATACCCTTGAAAAATGCCGGACTGTTTATACCTCAAACGCAGGACTTCCGGAACTTAGAAAAGAAATAGCGAAATATATGAAGCGAAAAATTAATTGTGATTATAACTATAAAAATCAAATTCTTGTTACGGTTGGAGCGAGTGAAGGTATTGATGTCGCTCTTAGAGCGGTTTTAAATCCGGGTGAGGAGGTTTTGCTTCCGGAACCGTCATTTGTATCTTATAAACCTTGTATTTTAATGGCGGGCGGAGTTCCGGTTGTTATCACAACAAAAGTTGAGAATAATTTCAGACTGACTCCCGAAGAAATTCTTGAGAAAATAACTGAAAGAACAAAAGCTATTATTTTGCCTTATCCAAACAATCCTACAGGCGCTATTATGGAAAGAGATGACCTTGAGAAAATCGCTGAGGTTTTGAGGGATAGGGATATTGTTGTTATTAGTGATGAAATTTATTCTGAGCTTACTTATGGCGATAACAGGCATGTTTCTATCGCTGAAATTGATGGTATGTATGATAAAACAATTGTTTTGAACGGTTTTTCAAAAGCTTTCGCCATGACTGGCTGGCGACTTGGATATGCCGCCGCTTCTCCCGATATTATCGCCGCTATGGTTAAAATACATCAATATATTATTATGTGCGCTCCGACTGTTAGTCAGCATGCCGCTATTGAGGCTCTGAGAAGTTGTGAGGAAAATGTTGTTAAAATGCGCAGAGAATATGACAGAAGAAGACGAGTTATGCTAAAAGGGTTTAGGGATATGGGGCTTGATTGTTTTGAACCGCTCGGGGCTTTTTATTTGTTTCCCTCCATCGCTGTTACGGGAATGTCTTCCGATGAGTTTTGTGAGAAATTATTATATGAGGAAAAAGTCGCTGTTGTTCCGGGAACGGCTTTGGGTGATTGCGGAGAGGGATTTATTAGATGCTCTTACGCTTATTCCATTAAAGATATTAACATCGCTTTGGAGAAAATTGAGAAGTTTGTGAGCAAATATAAAAAGAGGTGATTTTTATGTCATATGACCAATTGAGAAAAATAATCGCTGAAAGTGATAATATTGTTTTTTTTGGAGGGGCTGGGGTCTCCACCGAAAGTAATATACCGGATTTTAGAAGTGAAAAGGGACTTTATAATGCCGTTAACAAATATGGATATTCTCCTGAGACACTTTTGAGTCATACTTTTTTTGTTCGAAATACGGAATTATTTTTTGATTATTATAAGAATAATCTTATTTACAAAAACGCTAAGCCTAACAAAGCTCATTTCGCTCTTGCTGAGCTTGAAAAACGAGGAAAACTTAAAGCTATTATTACTCAAAATATTGATAATCTTCATCAGCTTGCCGGAAGTGAAAATGTTTTTGAGCTTCATGGTTCAGTGTGCAGGAATTATTGTGTAAAGTGTCATCAGTTTTATGATGAGGATTTTGTATTGAAAGCTGAAAAAGTTCCTTATTGTGAAAAATGCGGAGCTTTGGTTAAACCTGATGTTGTTCTTTATGAGGAAGGGCTTGATGAGTATATTTTAAGTTCCGCCTGTAAATACATAAGTGAGGCGGATGTTCTTATTGTTGGAGGAACATCTCTTGTTGTGTATCCGGCAGCGGGGATTATTAACTATTATAAGGGAAATAAGCTTATTCTTATAAACAAGTCTGAAACCACATATGATAATAGAGCTGATTTGGTTATTCACGACAGTATTGGGAAAGTTTTATCAAGAGTTGTTTGACCGCGAAACTATGTGTTAAGTATTTTAAGGAGGGTTTTGTTTTATGGATAAGGACAAGAAATGCTGTCCTAAAGGCGGAAAAGGTATCGGAGGGCAGGCTGTTATTGAGGGCGTTATGATGAGAGGTAAAAAAATGTATGCTCTCGCGGTCAGGAACATGGATAAGAAAATCGAGATTGAAAAAAATCCTGTAACCGTGTATTCAGAAAGGTGTAAGGTATTGGGTTTTCCTATTGTCAGAGGCGTTGTTTCTTTTGTTGACTCACTTGTTCTTGGTATGAAAATAATATCTCGTTCCGCTGATATGTCGGGAATGACAGATTTTTCTTCGGAAGAAGAAAAGGAGCCTTCTCGGTTTGAAAAGTTTCTTGACAGAAAGTTTGGGGACAAACTCGCTAATTATATTATTTATTTTAGTGTGTTTCTTTCTATAATTCTTTCTATCGCTATTTTTATGGTTTTGCCTGTTTGGATTGGAAACTTATGTAATAGTATATTGCGTCTGGAGGCTTATTTTCTTGGGGTTGTTGAGGGACTTGTGAGAATAGTTATTTTTCTTGGATATATTGTGCTGACAGCTCAGCTTAAGGATGTTAAGAGAGTTTTTATGTATCACGGTGCTGAGCATAAAACTATTAATTGTTTTGAAAGCAGTGAGAACCTTACTGTTGAGAATGTTAGAAAACATACTCGATTACACAAGAGGTGTGGAACAAGTTTTCTTTTTCTTGTAATGATTGTTAGTATGTTTGTATTTTTGTTTTTGAACATTGACACTGTTTGGATAAGGATTGTTTCAAGAATATTGTTGGTTCCTGTTATTGCTGGTATTTCTTATGAGATTATTAAATGGGCGGGAAGAAATGATAATTTTCTTGTTAAAATTGTCAGCGCTCCGGGACTTGCTCTTCAACTTGTTACAACAAAAGAACCTGACGATTCTATGATTGAAGTGGCTATCGCGGCCTTGAACGGAGTTTTGGAAGATGAACCGGAAAATCCCTCAAGTTATTGATTTGAAATGTGTTGAGGATTGGCTTTTATTTGGAAAGAATTTTCTTAAAAATTCCAATGTGGAAAGCTATTCTTTGGACGCTGAGATTCTTTTAATGTTTGTTTTAAACTTTTCAAGAGTTCAGCTTTTTATAAATAAGAATTATGTTTTATCTGATAAGGAAAGAAAATTTTATTTGAGTCTCCTTGAAAAAAGAAGTTATTTTATGCCTGTTTCTTATATAACGGGAAAGCGTGAGTTTATGGGATTGGATTTTATTGTGAATTCATCTACGCTTATTCCAAGGAGTGATACTGAAGTTCTTGTGGAGTACGCTATTGATTTTATAAATAAAAATAATTTTAAAAGTGTTATTGATATTGGAACAGGTTCGGGGGCGATTGCTGTTTCTGTTGCTAACTATTGTCCGAGTGTTAGTGTCACGGCTGTTGATATTTCAGGTAAGGCGCTTGAGACAGCGAAAAAAAACGCTGAGATTAATAATGTTTTGGATAGAATCAATTTTGTTGAAAGTGATGTTTTTAAAAACGTTGACTCAAAATTTGATGTTATAATTTCTAATCCGCCGTATATAAAAACAAATGTTATAGATACTCTTATGCCGGATGTTAAAAATTATGAACCTGTTTCCGCTTTGGACGGCGGTGATGACGGACTCTTTTTTTACAAAAAAATAATTTTTGAGTGTAAAAGATTTTTAAACAGAAATGGAATGCTTATTTTTGAGATAGGACATGACCAGGCTTTTGAGGTCTCAGAACTTTTGAGAAAATCTGAGTTTGAGAATATAGATGTCAGACAAGATTTCGCGGGATTTGACAGAGTGGTCTTATGTGTATATAAATAATTTTTGGCGAAGCTGGAACGTATCTTAAAACTAAAGTACGCGCGAAAAATTGTAAAAAGTAGAACGAAATTAAAGCGTTTTAGTTTATTTTCAGGTTGGATTGCTATAAGATACGCTCTAATTATTGTAATTGTTTTAAGGAGGAATTTTTGCTATGCTCGACAGACTGGAAGAGCTCGAAAAAAGATATATTGAGTTATCTGATAAAATTAATGACCCTGATATTATTAATGATAACGAGTTATGGAGAAAACTTATGAAAGAACACAGTGATATTACTCCTATCATTGAAAAATATAAAGAATATAAAAAAACGGAAGAGGCTGTTGAGGAGGCAAAAGAAATGCTTGATGACAGCGGTCTTGATGAGGATTTTCGACAGTTGGTCAAAGAAGAACTCGGCGAAAACACAAAAAAAATTGAGACTGTTAAAAACGAGTTGAAAGTTTTGCTTTTGCCTAAAGACCCTAATGACGAGAAAAATGTTATTGTTGAGATTAGAGGCGGAACAGGCGGTGATGAGGCAGCTCTTTTTGCCGGTGACCTATTTAGAATGTATTCTAAATACGCTGAAAGACAAAGGTGGAAAATAGAAATAATGAGCGCTACTGAGAGTGACGCCGGAGGTTTTAAAGAAATTGTCTTTATGATAAACGGAAAAGGCGCTTATTCACGTTTTAAATATGAAAGCGGCGGACATCGTGTTCAGCGTGTTCCGGCTACAGAATCAAAGGGAAGAATTCATACATCGGCTGTTACTGTCGCTGTTTTGCCAGAAGTCGAGGAAGTTGATGTTGAACTTGATATGAATGATGTTAGAATTGATGTTTTTCGCGCATCTGGAAATGGCGGTCAATGTGTAAACACCACTGATTCGGCTGTTCGTGTGACCCATATTCCGACAGGAATTGTTGTTTCCTGTCAGGACGAGAAATCTCAGCTTAAAAATAAAGATAAAGCCCTTAAGGTTCTTAGGGCAAAACTATATGACCTTGAACTTGAAAAACAACATTCTGAGGTTTCAGCTGAAAGAAAGAGCCAAGTTGGAAGTGGTGACAGAAGTGAGAAAATGAGAACGTATAATTTTCCGCAGGGACGTGTTACAGACCACAGAATAGGACTTACCCTTTATAAGCTTGATTCGATTCTTGACGGAGATATTGACGAGGTTATGGATGCTCTTATTACATCAGACCAAGCCTCAAAGCTTGCTAATTTGGAACAGTAATAAAAGTTTTTATGATTACAGCGATTCTTTATATATGAGAACCGCTGTAATAAGCTTTTATTATTTTATATACCTCGAAAAGAGCTAAAACATCGGCAAAAGCTCTGTGAGCGTCATCATGCTTGATTCCAAAGTGGTTTGTAATATATTGCAAATTGTTTTTTTCAAGGTTTAAGTATTTTCTGCTTAAATAAAGAGTGTCGATAGCGGGGTTATCACAATTTAAACCAATTCTTTCAAGGTTATTAAGCAAAAAGCCCATGTCAAATTTCGCGTTGTGCGCTATGAGAGGAAGATTTTCTATGAATTTTAAAAATTCGGGAAGAACTTCTTCTATTTTTCTTTTTCCGAAAACCATTTCGTTTGTTATGTTTATTTTGCTTGATATATACATAGGAATTGGTCTTTTGGGGTCGATTAACTCATTAAAACTATCAACAATTTTATTATCAATTATTTTTAATGCCCCAATCTCAATAATTCTGTCATTTTCGGGGCTTAATCCTGTTGTTTCAAAGTCAAAAATAATGTAATTGGAAACTGTCGGTTCAAGTATTTTTTTATATTCGAAACTTTTAGATTTTTTTTTCTTTTTTGGGTTGTATGAGTAAAACTCATTTTTATTTATATCTGATTTTTTTAAAAGGAAATTTATGTAATCATGCATAATTAAAAACTCCTAAATAGTCCTATTACTTTTCCTAAAATGGAAATATCATTTAAAATTATTGGCTCAAAAGCATCGTTTTCAGGCTGAAGTCTTACACGTCCGTCGTCAATGAAAAATCTTTTGCATGTAGCGGTGTCTTCTATTAGGGCTATGACAATATCTCCATTTTCAGCAAAAGATTGTTTATTTACAATAACAAGGTCTTTGTTGAAAATTCCGGCGCCTATCATACTGTCACCTTTTATTCTTAGCATAAATGTCTCGTTGTTTTTTAAATAGTTTACAGGAACCGGAAAATATCCCTCAATGTTCTCGTCGGCGAGAATTGGCTCGCCGGCTGTAACTTCACCTACAATTGGTACTTGCGCTATTTCTTTTTCCGGTTTATAAAAATTTGTCTCTAAAACTTCTATGTGTCTTGTCTTCGCTTTTGAACGGGAAATATATCCTTTTTTCTCTAAATTTTGCAAGTTGAGGTGTACTGAGGAAGTTGAGGAAAGACCGGCAACTTCACCAATTTCTCTTATTGATGGCGGAATGCCTTTTGTCTTTATCTCATTTTTTATAAAATCAAAAATAATCTGTTGTCTATGTGTAAGTTTTTCCATAAATATCACTCCTAATATTGAAGTCTTAGGCATTATTTTGTTGTTTACAGTTACATTATAACATAATTTCCGAAAATGTAAAGTATTATGCAAATGTTTGTTCTAATTTTGCACACAAAATTTATTGAATTATTTTTTTCAAAAATGTATTATTATATAGAGCGTATCTGAAAACTAAAATACAAGCGAAAAAATTATAAAAAATAAAACAAGATTATATCAAAATAATAAAATTATAACCAAAAAATATGGTCACCGTCTGCGAGTTCATTAGACTTCTTTCGAAACCGCAAAACTATGTCAATCCA
>CATJCJ010000234.1 GCA_949738935.1 uncultured Eubacteriales bacterium
ATATCGCTCTAAAAAAATATTTCATTCAATACTTATTAACGCTTTCGGCGTTTAAAAGACAAAACGCCTTTCGCTAAAATATTGAATAAAATATTTTTTGTTGAATTGACGTAATTTTATAATTTCGCAAGAGGTCTATTGTTTTACCCTAAAAATCTTACAAACTCCCACAGTTTTTATAATAAAAAAACGCTGCGCTTTAGTCTAACCCCAATACCGGCAAAATAAAAAGCAGGCGGCGTCACTCTAAAAATCAGCGTATAAAAAAATTAATGGAGGCGAGGAGAATCGAACTCCTGTCCGAAAACCCGTCAATAAAGATTTCTCCCATTACAGTCGTTTTTTTATAATTCTCAGTTAAAATCGCCAAACGACAAGCTAAAATAACTGATAGCTTCATAAATCTTCCCTTATCTCAAAGCTTTGATAAGAAAGTACCTTGCCAAATCGACGTCAAACATTCGGCGGCAAGAAACCAAATGCTGGCGGCAACCTAAAAATTAGGCTGCAAAAGCTAAATTATCGTTATCGTTTATTTTTTAAAATTTTCGGCTTAACAACGCGGTTGCCGTCCGCGAATGGCTGTCTCTATTTTCAAAATCCCCGTCGAAACCATTGCGCCCCCAAAAAGGTAAATTAATTATACTATATAAAAATATAAATTGCAATATTAAAATTTAAAAACCCACAGAAATATTTTTGTTAACTGTTTTTATAACAATCCAAATTTATTAATGATAGAGTTTTTTCAAAGAGCCTGAGCGCGTGGCACAGCTTCCTGTTTATTTGTTTATCCTTTTATTAGACCTGCTTGATAAACTCTGCAATACCGATTGGCAAAAAAACTTTTGCCAATCGCCATCACTTAGGTTATCGAACAGGTCTATTATTTTGCTATAAATCAATACTACATAATATAATATGTCCCAAAACTTTGATTTTAATTCTTTAAAATTTTGTCAAAACCTTTTTCTTTGAGAAATCCCAAAAAATGTCTATCAACAATCTCAACCCCGCTATGATTTAAATGAGCGTCATCTCGAAAATTTTTATTTTCAAGCAACTTTTCATTTTTATTAACAATATTATAATCTAAATAAGGTACCTTATTTTCCTCCGCAAAATCACTTACAGCAGAATTAACTATATCATAGTTTTTTATATGTTCCATAGAAACATTCGCTATAGGGGCGGTAACAAAAATAAGCTGAATATTATTTTTGTTGCAAACATCAACAATTTTTCTCAAATATTTTTTTTGAGTATCATTAAACTCCCACTGTTTCCCGTCAAAACGTTTAAACTGATTAGTCTTATAAAACTCATCATCAAGCATATTATAATTACAAAAAGTGTACCCTTTTGAACGATATTCTTCTTTCCCCCGCTGTTTAGGCAATCCTTTATCAAAGACAACAAATCTTTCTTTTATATCATCTTTAAACTCTTTATTTTTAAAAGCAAAATAATCCTGCTGATATTTTAGTATATCAAAATTATATTTAATTTTTTCTCCCAAAGGAAAAACCTCGCTTATATACTGTTTTTCCAATTCTTTATTTTTAAGCACCTGAAACAACATACCTGCCTGTTTCAGCTCAAACTCATCATCAAGCAATCCCCAGTAAATCTCCACAACGGCAATTTTAGGTTTTTGATAATTCAAAACCTCAAGCAAAGTAAAATAAGTTGAATCCAAAAGCTGCAAAGGCATTCCCATTTGATAACTGGAAATATTCAAATCCTCATCAAATATATCCGGGTCAAAAGTACAATAAGAATGAGATGACCCCAAAAAAACCATATCAAGGCTGTTTTTTTCCAAAGAGTAAAACTCACCCCAGCGTTTTTCATTATAAGTATTAATAAGGTTTTCCGTACTTGCAGAAGAATATGTCTTTCCAATAAAATATATCGCGGGAAGCAAGCAAAGTGTAAAAATAAGAATTTTCACATATATAAAATTAATTTTTTTGTCTGACACATTGTTATCAGACATATTTTCAGCATTCCCATCAGAACTGGAAGTAGATAAACGCTCCCTCATTACCAAACACCCCCAAAGCTAAAATAGCCACTACAATAACATAATAAAAAACAAATCTAAAAATAAAAGGCAAAGAATTAAGTCTATAATGAATCACATTTGACCTTTCAAAAAGCTCAATAACCATTAAAAAGAAAATCAAACAAACACCCAAAGCTATCTCATAAACAGATAGTCCAACACTATTTAAAACATCATATACATATTGAGGTTCTGTTATATTTCCGATATCAGAAAAAAGATTTCCAATAATGTAAAAAGCGTCTGACACAGTATTCGCTCTGAAGAAAATCCAAGCAAAAGCCACCATAGCGAAAGTCATAATAACTCTAAAAAAATTAAACAAAAAAAACTGAGGCTTGTCCGTTTTAAAAATTTTATTTTTAATATCACCAATAATCTGATAAATTCCGTGAAGACCTCCCCATATAATAAAAGTCCAGTTTGCGCCATGCCAAAGTCCGCTTAAAATAAAAGTAATCATAATATTGCCATATCTCTTTATCAAAGAACATCTGCTTCCGCCAAGAGGTATGTATACATAATCTCTAAACCAGCTTGAAAGTGAGATATGCCAGTTTCTCCAAAAATCTTTTATATTCTTTGAAAAATAAGGTCTGTTAAAATTCCGCATTAAATCTATGCCAAAAGTTTTGGCACATCCTATGGCAATATCAGAATATCCGCTAAAATCACAATAAATTTGAAACGTAAAAAACAATGTCGCCAATATATAAGCAATTCCATTAAAATCATTGGGTGAGTTATAAACACTGTTTACAAGCACCGCGATTCTATCAGCAATAACAACTTTTTTAAAATATCCCATAATCATAAATTTAACTCCGGATGAAATATTGACCGTATTAAATTTATGATTAACAAACAACTGTTTAAAAAGATTTTCAGCTCTTTCAATAGGACCAGCGACAAGCTGAGGAAAAAACATAAGATATAGAACAAATTTAAAAAAATTCAATTCCGGTTTAATTCTCTTTTTATATACATCAATTGTATACCCGACCGCCTGAAAAGTAAAAAAAGAGATTCCCATAGGCAGAACAATATCAAAATCGCCAATAGGATATTCCATATCAAAATACGAATAAAGCTCCATAAAACTATGATTTATAAATACAGCGTATTTAAACACAAAAAGCAAGCCAAAATTTATCACCAAACTTAAAACAAGAAATATTTTTCTGGATTTTGAAGTATCAGAAATATTTATACAGCCTGATAAAAAATAGTTTGAAAAAGCGGAAACCAAAATAAGTATAATAAATTCCGGTCTCCACCACATATAAAACACACAACTCGCGAAAAGTAAAAGCACCCATTTTATTTTAAATGGCAAAAGATAATATAAGATTAGAGTTATCACAAAAAAAATCAAAAAAGTTACTGAGTTAAAAAGCATTTTAATCCTACTTTCACACATTTACCAAAATCCGCTAACAGTTTGATAATGAAAAATAATATCAAAAACCATAAATTCCAAATTTATTTTTACTGTCATATTATATCATCAAATAACCCATAATACAAGTCTTTATCTTGTTTATATAAGAAACTCCGACAAATTATTTTTATCCTTTTTTGTATGGAGTTTCTCTAAAAATGTCCAAAATATTTCCATAAACTCCTTTCCTCTGAATATAGTCAATAATTTCCCACTCAAAAATTTTTCTTTGAAATTTTCCGTTAACATAAACATAAAAAACACAATAACAGTCAAAATAAAAATTTTTTAAGACTTTCTTTATCTCAAAATTCTCATTAATATAAAAACTTTTCAACAGAGTCATGTTTCCCAAGACATTTTTCTTTTTTATAATATGTTTATAAAAGTCAAATGTCATAGAAAAATAAGTTTTATTTCTTTCTTTAAATAAATATAAACCGATGCACAAAAAGCTTATATTATAGGGAAACAAAACAAGTTGAATAATTCCAATAATTATAAACAATACACTAAAGGCCACGCTAACCCTAATAATAATTTTATTTGACAAAATTATCGGAAAAAACTTATTTAAAAACAACATAAAAATTCTTCCCCCGTCAAGAGGATATATTGGAAGCAAGTTAAAAAAAGCCAGCGTAAAATTGATATTTTCCACAAACTCAAATATATTATTGTCAAAAAATAAAAAAACCGTTCCAAAAAATATATTAACAAGCGGTCCGGAAACAAAGATAATAAATTTTTTCCAAAAAGATACACTATCTATATTTTTCATAACAGCCGTTTCTCCAACAGGGGTTATAATAACTTTTTTTGTCTCCACAGAAAAAAACTTAGCGAAAATTATATGTCCCGCCTCGTGAAGAGAGACAAAAAGAAAAATAATAATAAATTGTAAAAAAAAGCCAAAGATAATCATAAAAAAAGCCAAAAAGAAAAAAGAATATTTTATTTTTAATTTTCTCAACCTTACCTCCCCTCTCATTAATTTTGTGAATTATCCTGTTGTCGATTATAATAAATATTTTCCTCATTATTCATTTGTTCAATAATATTCTCATCAATTCTAAAATCCAAATCTGTATGTTCTTCAGAATATTCGTCTGAATTATTGTTATTTTTAATAAAAAGAGTTTCAATACCATTAACAATACTTCCAATATTATCATATGTTATATTTTCAGATAAAGCTGTTTTAATCTCATCTTTAATGTTATTGTTAAATCCGAACTCCGTACTTGAAATACTAAGAACAGCTAAAATACCAAAAGCGCAAATAACCGATTTTAACGCGAAAAAGTTTATTTGTTCTTTTTCAGTATACTCTTTTCTCGCTAAACGCCGTCTTTCAGAATTTATCTCAGTACCATTTCTTCTTCCGCCGGTTCTGTAATCATAATTTTTCTTTCTTCTCTCGAAATAATCCAAATTCTCTCTTTTGTTATCAGAATTGCGTCTTGATGTTTTTATAGTTTTTCGCACATAATCCCCCACCTTTTGTTAAAAAGTCCGCTAATAAACTATAGCCTAAACAATAAAAGAATTAACGTAAAATTTTTAATAAAACCTAATATATTAAAAAATTTTTTATTGTTTAGAGCTAAAAATATATAATATATATTCGTCAATACAGCTCAAATATATTACCCAATCAGCGTTTCTATTAAATATATATTTAACAAAGGATAGTTTTATTCCAAAAATTTAACAAAGCGGCTAAACATAATCATGGTTACTTTCCACTGCATTTATTATTTTGGCAAAAACATCAAAGTTATGGTAAACATTAAAGCTAAAATATAAAGCAAGCCTTTAATACGTTTTCTTCTTCCAACACATAAATAAATCACAACATAAAAAATAATACCAAAAGATATACCCGCAATCAAGCTTTTCGTCACTGGTATAATAAACATAGTCAAAAAAGCCGGAACAGCGTCAGCAACATCCTCAAAATCAATATGTTTTATAACATTCATCATCATAACGCCTGCCATAATTAAAGTAGTCGCCGTAGCCGAAGAGGGAAAAACAGCGACAAAAGGAGCTAAAAACACTGACAATAAAAACAAAATTCCTGTAATAACAGCGGTAAATCCCGTTCTGCCCCCCTCAACAACACCGGCCGTACTTTCAACATAAGTTGATATTGTGCTTGAACCCACAAGAGAACCGACACAAGAACTGACAGCGTCTATTTCAAGAATTTGAGGAATTCTTTTTTTTACATAACCATTCTGCTCATGACTTATCTTTATAAAATTTTTTGAGGCGATAAGAGTACTCATAGTCTCAAAAACGTTCATAATACAAATAGAAAAAACAAGAATAACAATTGTCGTAAAAGAAAAAATTCCTTTTGAAAAATCAGATGTATCAATAAGTCCCGAAAAATCCAAATTAAAAAAAGTTTTAGACAAACTCAGTGTATACTCAAACTTTTCAAAATTAACTGACTTAATAAGACCAAGAGGTATCGCCAAAACTATACATATAACTTTTCCAGCAAAAATAGCGCCATGAAAACCTTTTTTTAAGAGAACCACAATAATAACAATTCCCGTAAGCGCGAGCAAAGCATCTTTTGTATAAGCATTTCCAAAATCCATAATATCAAAAATACCAATAATTGAATTTTTATCATTTGAAATTATATGAGCTTTTTCAAGTCCCGTATAGGCTATAAACAATCCAACACCCGCCGTAACAGCGAATTTGATGTTATTTGGAATAGCCCTATGCAATTTTTTTTCAATTCCCAGAATTGACAACACAAAAAAACATATTCCTGAAATAAATATAATAGCAAGAGCTTGATTAAAAGTATATCCAAGATTGACACAAACCGTATACGTAACAAAAGTTCCGACAGCCAAACTTGGACCTTGGGCAAAAGGCACATTTATAAATATTCCAATAAGCAACGTACCTATTCCAGCCGCTATAAAAGAAGCCTCTGTTAAAACAACAAGCATTTCATTAACAGTTACCTCTCCATACAGAAAATTTTCTCCAACAAGTTCCCCGTTTACGTCTAAAGCCCCTGGGAAAACTCCAATAATAATTTCCGGAACAAGCAAAACAAGATAAATTACGGTAAAATAATTTGTTATTCCAGCAATAACCTCATTTTTTAAAGAAGAATGTTGTTCATCAACGCGAAAATACTGTTTCAAAAAATTTTTCATAAATAAAAATATACCTTTCTAAAAAAGAATATGCCAACATTTCTTTTGCTGCAGTCTCTCAAAGTCATACTTTTAAAAGCAGAGTAAAACAAGGACAGCAATTCCAACAAGAATTCTATATAATCCAAATACTCTAAAATCGTGCTTTTTAATATAACTCATTAAAAATTTTATGACAACTACAGAAACAAAAAAAGCGACAAAAGTTCCGATTAATAAAACAATAAATTCCTCAGCTGAAAAATCAAAACCAAATTTTAACATTTTCAATCCACTCATTCCAATCATAACCGGAACAGCCAGAAAAAATGTAAATTCAGCGGCGGCAACCCTTGATACTCCAATCAACAAAGCGCCTATAATTGTGGCTCCCGACCGGGATGTTCCGGGAATAATTGATAAAACTTGAAATAAACCTATAATAAAAGCTGTTCTATAACTAAAATCGTCAACATTTCTAACAATAGGACGCCTTTTTTTATTCCAAATCTCAATCCAAATAAACGCGATACCATAAACAATAAGAGTAATAGCGATAACAAGGGGAGTATGTAAATACCTTTCAATAATGTCGTCAAAAAAAATCGTTACAACCGCTCCCGGAACACACGCCGCGACCACTTTAAACCACATTGAGAAAACATCTTTCCTTATCACGGACTTTGTTTTATCTCCAAATTGAAAAGGAAAAATTTTTTTCCAAAATATTAAAACAACCGCAAGAATAGCCCCCAATTGAATAACATAAAAAAACATTTCCTTAAATTCATCAGTCATATTAATTTTCAGAAACTCGTCTACCAAAAGCATATGACCGGTACTGCTTATAGGAAGCCATTCTGTAATTCCCTCAACAATCCCCAGAAAAACCACTTTCAAAATCTCCAAAAAATCAATCATAAATCTCCTTAAACCTCCTTTAAATTAATAAATATTTTCTTTCTTACTATTTTACATATTAAAACTCAATTTGCATAGTTAAAAAAAGTATTATTTATAAATAACTATTCAAATTTTCAAAAATAAAAATATATTTCTTGCAATTTTATTTATATCTTGATATAGTATATCTTATGAAAATGTTAATTATACGAAAAAACAATCATACGGTAATACCTAAAAAGGCAATAAAACCGCGTGAGAAAGGAATTATTAATGTCAAATTTAACTTTTGAGGAAATGAATTTATCACAAGAAATTTTAAACGCTGTAAAAGATATGGGCTTTGAGGAAGCCACTCCAATACAGGCACAGGCCATAGAAAAAATAATGGATGGCAAAGATGTAATAGGACAATCTCAAACCGGAACAGGTAAAACCGCAGCTTTTGGAATACCTTGTATTGAAACAATCAATCCTGAAAATCATAGTCTTCAAGCTATTATACTCTCTCCAACAAGAGAACTGGCTATACAAATATGTGAGGAATTCAGAAAACTTCTCAAATACAAAGAAAATATAAAAATCCTCCCTATATACGGAGGACAACCCATAGACAGACAAATTTTCGCTTTAAAAAAGGGAATTCAAATTATTGTTGGAACACCCGGAAGAATAATGGATCATATGAAACGCCGTACATTAAAAATGGAAACCGTAAAACTTGTTGTTCTTGATGAGGCGGATGAAATGTTGGACATGGGTTTTAGAGAAGATATCGAAATAATATTAAAAAAAATACCTGACGACCGTCAAACAATATTATTTTCAGCAACAATGCCCAGAGAAATAATAGAACTCACAAAAAAATTCCAAAAAAATCCGGAACATATAAAAGTAGCCAGGAAAGAGTTAACTGTTCCAAACATAAAGCAAACTTATTATGAAATCAAAGAAAAAACAAAACTTGAAGCAACCTCTCGTCTTATAGATATGTATAGTCCGGAACTTTCAATAATTTTTTGCAACACAAAAAAAAGAGTTGATGATTTAGTCGAACAGCTTCAAGGAAGAGGCTATTTTGCCGAGGGGCTTCATGGGGATTTAAAACAACAGCAAAGAGATATAGTAATGAAAAAATTCCGCGGCAGAACTATAGAGATTCTCGTGGCAACAGATGTCGCGGCACGAGGAATAGACGTTGATGATATTGATATAGTAATAAACTACGACCTTCCTCAAGATGAGGAATATTATGTACACCGAATAGGCCGTACAGGAAGAGCGGGAAAAACAGGAATGGCGTTCAGTTTTGTTGTTGGACGTGAAATATACAAACTCCGCGATATAATGAAATATACAAAAGCAAAAGTACATCTTGGAAAACTTCCGTCATTAACCGACATAGAAGAAGCAAAAACAAATAATTTTATTGAGAAAATAAAAAATGTTATAGAAGAAAACCATCTTTCAAAATATATAAATCTTGTTGAGAAAATGATGAATGAGGACATATCCTCAATAGATATAGCCGCCGCTCTTTTAAAGATGAATCTTTATGACGAGGAAAGCGAAGATATTGATTTTGAGGACGATTTTACCGATTCCGAAAAAATGATTCGCTTATTTATAAACATAGGAAAAAATAAAAAAGTCCGGGCGAAAGACATTGTGGGAGCAATAGCCGGTGAGTCCGGAATACCTGGAAAATCTCTTGGACATATTGATATATACGAAAACTTTACATTTATAGATGTTCCAAAAAAATACGCGAAAGATATCCTAAAAGGAATGAAAGGCAAAAAAATTAAAAATAATAAAGTAAACGTAGAAAAGGCAAAAAATAAATAAAGCTTTTCTTAAAGTTTGAGGAGGCGTAGTTTTGAAAGATAAAATTACAGATATATGCGAAGTATGTACTTGTATACATCAAGAAGTTGTTGAAAAAGTCAAAGACGAAAGTATGTCAGAGGAATTGATTTATGATATCGCTGATTTTTTTAAAGTTTTCAGTGATTCAACAAGAATAAAAATTTTATACGCTCTTTTAAACAGGGAAATGTGTGTGGGAGATTTGGTCGAAGCTCTTGATATGACTCAATCAGCTGTTTCCCATCAATTAAGGGTTTTACGTCAAAATGACCTTGTAAAATTCAGAAAGGACGGAAAAGCCGTGATTTATTCTCTTGACGATGAACACGTCACTTTGCTCTTACAGCAAGGTATGTGCCACATAGTCCATAAAAAAGGACAAGACTTTCAATAAAAATAATTTCTATATATTACAACTGGAATATATCTTTTTTATAATGTATACTTATATATAGGAATTTAAGAAATCACTGATTAATTAACCGTATCTTTTAATGTTTCAAAACACATTAGCCGGTTAAATTAATCAGTGTTTCCTTTAAAACAATCTATCTTGAAAGGATAAATAAAAAATGCAGAAAAACAAGTATAAAAATTTCTGGGAATACTACATAAAAAATATATCTCCAAAACTTGAACAAATAGATATATTGTTAAAAGCAAAAAGTTATAACATTCCAACAAAAACAGCCTCATTACTTTTAAACATAAATCAAAAAGAAATCGAAACCATAATGCGTAAACAAAATATGTCTCACATAACAAGCAAAAACTTTCTATCAATTATGTTAAACGGCAAAAGCTATATTTGCAATATACTAAAAAAGGAATACAAAAAAAACTTTCCGCAAAAATACTCACCCGAAGATGTATCATATATTTACAATATAGACTATGAAAAAACAAAACAAGCTTTTGAGTTTTTAAACGCTGAAAAAATGCCGTCAAAATCATTAAAAGCGATTTTTATACAAATTACACACATTAATCATATATAAGTCCAGCTCTGACATTTTTTTCAGTCTCATCACCTTTCAAGGCTTTTAAAATAGCCAAAGCGAAGTCCATAGCTGTCCCCGGGCCTTTTGACGTTATGATATTTCTGTCACAAACCACATTTTCATCAATAATCTGAGCACCCTCAAGAAATTTCTCAAATCCCGGATAGCAAACAGCTTTATATTCTTTAAGAATTCCATTAATCCCCAAAACAGAAGGCGCCGCGCAAATAGCCGAAATATTTTTACCATTATCCGAAAAATATTTAATGATATCAATAATATCCTTACTGTTTTTCAAATTTTCAGTACCATCTCCGCCTCCTGGAAGAACAATCATTTTACTTTCAAGCACAGTCTTTTTGTCAAACACATTATCAGCGAATACTTTAATTCCACTTTTTCCTATTACCTCAATTTTATTATTAATGGACATTGTCAATACATCAACATTTCCTCTTCGTAAAACATCAACAACCGTAAGAGCTTCAACTTCCTCAAAACCATCAGCCAAAAATAAAACAACCTTTTCCATATTAAAACTCTTCCTCTCTTTAAAAATATTTCCTCAAACCTTTTTTATTGCCTTTGGAACAAAGTTTTTACTTTTCCAATAAGATTCTTTACTCTTAATCCACATATAAGCGGCACAAACACAAATAATACCAATAATAAACCCTATCAGTTCACTGTTTCCAATACTCATAGATTTTGTGACAAATATTCCGAAAGCTGTACCCAATATCAACGCAAAAAAAGGAATGCCATACATTATGGCAACAGCAGCTATAAAATTAGATTCTTCCAAAACAATTTCCACATTATCTCCAACTGAGGCTCCGCATTCATTATACGCTTTTATAATCATATCTTTTGATTCCATTCCCGCGGTACAAGCCCTGCATTTAGCGCAAGCCTCCGTTCTATTGAGTTTAACAACAACTTTATTTTTATCGGTATCAACAACACAGCCTATCTCAGCCATATCATACCCCCCTTTAAATCATAGCTCCACCCTCACCAGCAAACTTTTTGAAAAAACTGTTAAATACTTTTACAAAAACCCCGTTTCACTATTATTTTTAAAATTTACCGGATAAGAGAATAAAACAAACCAGAACAAACTATCATTAAACCTGTTCAATAACGTAGAAATTATCAAGCGGATCTATTTATATAAATATCTATTCTGACTTTGATATATTATAGCATTATTCTATATTTTCGTCAAGATAATACCACATAATTAAAAGAAATACCGTCAGTCATAATCCCAACGGTATTTTCCTTAGAGCCTGTCTAAAAACAAAATATACACAAAAAATCAGCGAAAATAAAATCATTTTGGAGCGTAATGATATTATTTTCACTGAATGAAATTTTAGCCTGTCTTTTTTTGGATATTTTAATAGTTTTTAGACAGGCTCTTAATTACTGAGTAAATTCTATTATTCCATTTGATATTCCAATAGCACAGTTTTGTCTGAAAGACTCTGTTCCAAGAAGTCTGGCTTCTCGAGGGTTTGAAAGAAAAGCAAGCTCAACAAGTATAGCCGGCATTGATGTTAATCTTAAAACAGCAAGGTTTCTGGCTTTTACCCCCAAATCGACAAGTTCAATCTGACGAACCAAAGCCGTATTTACCGTTTCGGCAAACCTTTGAGCAACTGTTCCATTTCTGTAATAAAAAGATTCTGTTCCATTATAACTAGTATTTACCGCCGAATTGCAATGTATACTGACAAAATAATCAGCTCCCCACAAATTAGCGAGTCTCGCTCTTTGAGCGAGACTTACATTAACATTTGTTGTTCTTGAATAATTAACCTCATATCCCCTTGATGTTAAAATATCGCCAAGTCTAAGCGAAACATCCAAATTTACTGTCGCCTCCTCAAGACCTGACGCCGCAATCGCTCCGGGATTATCTCCTCCATGTCCCGGATCTATAAATATTTTCATCAACTATACCTCCACTTTTCGCTCTATTTTTATTTTATTAAAAAAAACTTCAATTAATTCAATTATATAAAAATATTTTTTAGTTTTCTTTAACTAAAGTTAATCATTGTTTACATAATAGACATATTTTATTCAAAAGGAGGGTATATAATAATACTTGTAATCAAGATAATCACTGATTACTTAAAAATAGTTTTTAAGTATTTGAAATCAATCAATTTTTAAAACATTTCAATTTTAGGAGGTAATAACTATGAATGAATTTGAAAATAATAATTTCGATGAAAATAATATTCAAGGTAAAAATATAAATCCATTTGAGTATGAGAATAACAGCTCTGTTGAAAAACCTAATACATTTGAATATGAAAATAACGTTCCTACTGAAAAATCAGGTCAGCCCGAATATCAAAATAACGATATTATTTATTCAAGGGAAACTTCATCTCAAGATTATGGGTATAGAGTTTACAATTCTCAATATTCAAACACTCAAAACGTTTCCACTTCTGATAATCTAAATATAACCACAGAACAAATGGGAAATGACCAACATACCTTAAACGACGCTCAGTCCTCAATTCAAATAGTTACTATGAATAACAAAAAAAAGAAAAATAAAAAATTTGTAAGACGCGCAGCGATAGCGTGCGCCACAATAGCTGTTTTTGGTTGTTCTGTAGGATTAGGTGTTGTTATGGGAACAAAAACATCTGAAAACTCACTTAACAACAGCGCTGACTATTCTGACTTTAAATTTGAGGAACTTCCTGAGGCGGCCCAAATGTCCATAAGCGACAACAACGAAATCATCGGGATTGTAAAAAATGTCAGTAATTCTGTTGTCAACATATCAATTAAAGCCCAGCAAACAGACTTTTTTAATCAAATATATGAAAATACGGGTTCCGGTTCAGGAATTATTTACAAAGAAGATAACGAAAAAATCTATATTATAACAAACAATCATGTTATTGACGGTGCGACAAGTGTAAATATTTCTATAACGGGAACAGAGCAAATTGCCGCAAAACTTGTTGGAAAAGACGCCACATCAGATGTTGCTGTAATTTCTGTTTTAAAATCAGACCTTGCGGCCGCGAATATTACAAATATTAAAGTAGCCGAATTCGCCGATTCCGAACAAGTTGAGGTTGGAGAATATGTTCTCGCCATAGGCAACGCCCTAGGACAAGGAAAAACTGTAACACAAGGCATCATAAGTGCCCAAAACAAACAAGTTAATATAGATGGAAGAAAACTCAACGTTCTCCAAACAGACGCCGCTATCAATCCCGGAAACAGCGGAGGAGCACTGGTAAATTCCACAGGAAAAATAATAGGTATGAATACAGCAAAACTTTCAGGAACAACTGTTGAGGGAACAGGATACGCTCTTCCATCCTCAAGTGTAAAATCCATAGCGGAAGAACTTATAACAAATGGAACAGTTTCAAAACCATACCTTGGAATTATCGGTTTTACAATGTCAAATGATTTCATTTCTATGTATAACTTAAACACAACCGGAGTATTCATAAAAGGTGTTGAGGAAAATTCAGCCGCAAAAGCCGCCGGACTTAAATACAGCGATATTATTACAAGTATTAACGGAACAAAAATCTCAACTATGGAAGAACTTTCTGCTATAATTGGAAAATGTAAAGTAGGAGATACAATAAATATTGATATTATAAGAAACGGTTATCAGCCAATGTCTGTTAAAGCGACTTTAGCGGATATGAACTCAAAATTCTAATTACATTGTATCACAACAGGCACAGAATTTAATATAAATTTTCTTAAATTTAACATTATGTTCATAATTTATTCAAATATTCAATATATAATATAAGTATATTAGTTGTGATACTTCATTTATGTATTGACTTTATGGAGGCATCTAATATGGATAGTTTCAATAATAATATTAATGATGATGAAAATCTAAATCAAAGTGAAAATTTTAATTTAGAT
>CATJCJ010000235.1 GCA_949738935.1 uncultured Eubacteriales bacterium
ATTCCCCAAAAATCATCATTATTTATATACTTTTCATAATATGAATTTATATCACTTGCAGTAATAGGATATTTCTCATAACGGTCTGCACTCCACTGACGAAAGGAAAATTCATTTTTTGTCCAGCTAACAATATATTGTGCATCACAATTTTTGTATGGTCTAAGTCTTAACATTTATATTCTCCCTTCATTTCAAGATAAATCTAAAGAAAATCGTTTGAACGCATTTTCTATCAGCATTGAAATTACCTTTGAAGAAATAACAATACCATTCGAAACTATCTGTGTTGCAATTCCATGAGAATAGAACCACATATTAATTACGAGATTATTTGCTTTATCTATTGGGAAGCCAGTAATATCTATTATATCTTCTATCAAAAATTTATTTTTTTCTGTTTGAATAATATCTTGTATTGACAAGCCTTTAATTGCTTTACTCATAAATAATGCACTAAAGATAATATGTTCTTTTTGAGCAAATTGAATATAATTAATGCACTGATTTATAAGTTTATTTTCACTTATCATTTTACTGTCCATATAGCAGTTATAATAGTTATTTAGTTCCTCAAAAACATCTCCTTTTAATTCCTCCATGTTCCTATAGATACGAAATAGTGGTCGAGTAGAACAATTCAGAGCATTTGCCAAGCTACGGGCATTTATACTTTCTATTCCTCTTTCCCGAACCAATCCTACTGCTGCTTTTATAATATCTCCCTTGCTAATTAAAGGTTTAGGCGGCATACCTTATCCCCCATTCGGTAATATTTGTTGTGTAACATTTGTTACCATTATAGCTCAATTTTTGTGTTTTGTCAATGTATATGCTTTCTTTAAAAAAGCGACAGAGCTTTTACCCTCTGCCTCCAGTCTGTTATGCGAAAATGATTTTGAGATGGTCAAGTATTTTTGTAACACTACCACGGAACAAATTTCATTGCTTCGTATACCTTTTTTCAAATGGTGTCATATATCCATTTGATGGATGAGGACGTATGTGATTGTAATAACCATATACATAATCCAATGTTCCCTTATTTAATTCAATGTCTGTCTCAAAACTATTTTGTCTTATAAATTCTGC
>CATJCJ010000236.1 GCA_949738935.1 uncultured Eubacteriales bacterium
ATTATTAAGAAACATTAATATAGGCCTTCAATATATTTATGTTTTTAATAATTTCAGATTTATTTAAGAAAATTAATTAGTATTTCTTTATATGATTATATTTTGTACAGCAACACCTCCTTAAATATTAACAATACAGTTATATTTATTTTTTAGAGATAGCTGAATTATATTCTTCATCACTTACGGGATTATGCCACTCTGTTTTGTTGTCGATTGTTATAGCAACGTGATTAAAATAACTGTCTGGTGCGGCGCCGTGCCAATGTGTAACACCACCGGAAATTTCTGCTACATCTCCGCTTTTAAGCTCTTGTATAGATTCTCCTTCAATTTGTACATAGCCTTTTCCTCCTGTAACAAGAAGAATTTGACCTGACGGGTGAGAATGCCAATCTGTTCTTGAACACGGTGCAAAGTTTACATTACTGAAAGCGGAAGGACATTTCTCATTTGCTTTTATAAGTGAATTAAGCCATACGTCACCTGTAAATGTACCATTATCAGAGTTTTTTTCTGAGATTTGATTTCCAAGATTAAATATACTTCCAAGAGCAGGGTCATTTGTTGAAACTGTTTCTGAAGAAATTGCGTTTTTAATAGCTGTATTATATTCTTCGTCAGTAACAGGGTCACCCCATTCAGTTTTTCTGTTTACTGTAATAGCTACGTGACTCATAGGATTATCAATTCCTCCACCGTGCCAATGAACAACTCCGGGGTCAATTAATACTGAATCACCGGGTTTTATTTCGTGAGCCTGTTCGCCTTTAATCTGATAATATCCTCTGCCCTCTGTTACAAGTAAAATTTGTCCGTTAGGGTGAGAGTGCCAGTCTGTTCTTGAACAGCAGCCAAAACTGACGTTGCTTACAGCAGACCTTTGTTCTGAACTTACAAGAGATTTAACCCAAACATTACCTGTAAAAGTACTTTCTTTTTTCTCCGCAAAAGATTTTTGCTCGCCAAGTCCAAATATACCTCCATCAGGATTAATATTATTCATTTCTTTATTACCCTCCATTATGTAAATCGCTGTTTTAGTATTTTGTTCCCATTTTGTTTCAACACCAAGAGTTTCACCTAACGCTCTGAAAGGAACATACATTCTTCCGTCTTTAATTTCCGCTTTAGCTCCATTATCTATATTAATTTCTTTATCATCAATTCTTACTACATTACTGTTAGCTGTAAACTCTATATTTTTATTTCCATTAATAATTGTTACAGTCTTTGTATAATTGTTCCATTTAATATTTTCAGAACTATCTGTATTATCATTTAGCGCAAGTGACACAAATCTTAAAGGAACAAGTATAGAATTTGAAGTTGTTTGTACATAAGGAGCTGTATCTATTTTAAGGCTTTTATCTCCAATAGCTGCTATATCGCTTCCTACAGTTACTCTTATCTCTTTATCAGTTTGAATAGCATTTTTATTATCGGTTTCACTTAAATCATTTGCGATTATTTTATTTTCTGTAATTGATTCATTTATTTTATTATCGGCAAGTTCTACTTTTACGTCAATATTTCCTGTTTTTTGAAAAATATCAACGCCGCTTTTTACAAAACCAAGTTTTTGCATATCAAATTCTTCGCCGTTTTGTTCATACATAATAACAAAACTGTGTCCCGGCGGCCAATAAATTATTTCTCCTACTTCATAACTTGTATTCTGAACATCATCAGCAGGTAAAGCGTCTGGAAATCTATAACACATTTCTCTTTCATATAAATCCATCATAGGAAGTGTCATAGGCATTTTTGAAATAAGTTCTCTTGTTGTTGAGTTATCATATAATACAGCTTCAAGTTTTTTATCTCCAACAGTAAAAACAATGTCTATTTCATTTTCAGCGTATGCCTGTATACTAAAACTTATGATAATTGAAGAAAGTATACAAAAAGCTGTAAATAATGCTGTAATTTTTCTCATAATAATCATTCCTTTTCTATTTTTAATTTATAGTCAAATCACTTAAAAATAACCAAGTTCAGCGGCTAAAAATCATTTTCACTTTGTTAGTATCAGTCGGCATAGGCTACGGCTATGCTCTCCTTCCACTGCCTCGTGAAAATAATTTTTATCTCGCTTTCTTTTGCTCATTTTCAAGTGATTTGACTATATCTTTTCAAAACTTACATCTACTGTTCCTGAATTTTTGAAAAAACTAACGTCGCCGTTTACATAACCCATTTTCTGCATATCAAATTCCTCACCATTCTGCTCATACATAATAACAAAGCTGTGTCCCGGCGGCCAGTAGACCACTTCTCCCACTTCATAACCTGTATCTATGACTTCGTCAGTAGGTAAAGCCGGTCCAAATCTGTAACACATTTCTCTGTCATAAAGATTCATCATAGGTAAAGTTATAGGAAGCTGTTCTATAAACGCTCTTGAAGTTGAGTTATTATACAATGTAATTGTTCTTGTTTGGTCACCAACTGACATTTTAACTAAAAACTCGGATTCTATTGTAGTTTCCGTCGTAGTTTCTTCCGTAGTGGTTTTCGTGGCGCTCTCGGTTGTGACAGTTGATGATGATTCAGACGTATTATTTTTTTCACAAGGCATAATAAAATTTGTATTTAACGCTTTTTGCAAAACATATGAAGCGTCGAGCGCTGTTAAAACGCCATCACAGTCTACATCAATATAATTTAGAAATTTTTCTGAGTTATATTGTAATAATATTCTATAAGAATTATCAAGCACCTTCTGCAATATCTCAGCAGCGTCTTTCACAGTTACAATACCACTGTTATCAGCGTCACCAAAGAGTATATCTTTGTTATTTTCGCTGTCAGCTTTTTTAATAAGTACATCTATTGTACCGCCAAGATGTTTAAGGTCATCAAAATTATCAATAATATTGCCTATTATTACGAGATTTCCCGTGTTTTCAGATAACTCTTCATCATCAACAAATATCACAAAATCATTTCCGGCTGTCCAAAAAGCTAAATCTCCGTTTTTGTAGCCATATTGAACTTCACTTTCATTATATCTAAGAGGAGGTACAATTCCTCCGCAATAATCATTATCCGAGTCATTTAAACTAACTGTTATAGGAAGTCTTGAAATCAAATCCTTAGCGGCCTCTGTATTATTGAGATTTGCGTTATACACTTTATTTCCTATTGTTAGAGTTACAGCCGTGATTTCATTATGATTATTATTGTTAATTATATCGTCTATGTCTATAGTGTCAATCCATTCTGTTATATCATCAGACATAGAACTGTTTTCTGTAATAAAAGAACCTCCGTTTAAAACAGTTGAATCAGGGCAGAGTCTTTTAATATCCTTTATACTCTCGGAAACATTAGAACCTAAAGCTGTACAAAATGGAATAATAGTTTTTCCCGAAAAGTCATATTCTTCAAGAAATGAACGTACAGCCATAGGAGCTTTCTGATGCCATATAGGATATCCTATAAATATAACATCATAATCTTTTATATTACTTATGTGATTTGTAAGAATTGGACGATAATCATTGTCAAGTTCTGTTTTAGCGAGTTTTGAGGCTTCACTATGGTTTACGGGATAAGTATTTTCAGTAGTAATTTTAAATATATCACCGCCAACTTTGTTTTGTATTATATTTGCGGCTGTTTCTGTATTATAATTATGAGGTGTAGCGCTTGTAACAGCGTCAGCGTTTTCAGGAACAATATCTATAAGGGAATAATACGCTACTAAAACTTTTCCTTTTGTATTGTCGGTATTTCCATATATAAACACACTTGCCGTTATACTGATAATTATAGTAATAATAAAAGAGATTAATTTTTTTATTTTGCTGTTATACATTTTATCCCTCCTGTTTTTTTGTTTCATCATTTTTAGCGGTTATTTCATTAATACAGCTTATAGCATTCAGTGTTCTTGGAAATCCTATATAAGGCATACATTGTGTTATTACGGCAATTAATGTTTCTTTGTCATTTCCAACATTCAAATTAGCTTGAACGTGAGATTTGACTTGACTTTCACAGCCTCCAAGAGAACTGATTATGCTAAGAGTAAGAAGTTCTCTTGTTTTTACGTCAAGGGTTCCTCTTGTATAAAAATCACCGAAACACATAGCTGAAAGATAATATTGAATATGTTCCTGTCCCTCTGCGGCGTTTTCGTGATTATTATACGTAGAATCCCCGAAAATCTCGGCTCTTTGCTTTATCCCGCTTTCTACTCGGTTTTCTTCTGTAATTTTACCTTGTTCTTTTAAAG
Organism: uncultured Eubacteriales bacterium; assembly: GCA_949738935.1. Classification (GTDB taxonomy): domain Bacteria; phylum Bacillota; class Clostridia; order Lachnospirales; family CAG-274; genus MGBC114079. Next base: position 4,244 of record CATJCJ010000236.1, read on the forward strand.
ACAGTTTAATATTTTTGTCTTTGAACACTTTATTTACAACCTCTAACGCTTCTGACGTTTTTCCAAATCCTATATAAGGCGTACATTGATAAACAGCTTCCTTAATTTCTTCAGGTGTTACGCCTATATTCAGTGCGGCACCGATATGTCTCTCAAGTTCCGTATCAAGCTGATTTGTTGTAAGAGAAACAATAGTGACAAGTTCTCTTAATTTATCATCAAGTTTGCCCTGATAATAAACCTCACCGTAAAGAAAATTATTCATAATCTCATTATATTCGGAATCGGCCGCAAATTCTGAAGGTACATTATCTCCATAAAGCTCCTTGTATTTTTCAGCGCTTCTTTCTTCTCTTTTATTCGTGTCAAAATCCCTTTCTATTTTATCAACAATACCGTTTACTCTTTTTTGTGAGTTAGTATCGTCCGCATAAACCGCTCCGTTAAAAACTGTCATAGTCATTATCACTCCTAATGTTAAAGCTGCAAATTTTTTCATAAAAATTCCTCCTAAAATTTATTCGATAATTTCAAAAGTAACATCGGTATCACCTATATTATTGAAGAACTCAATACCCGAATCAATATGACCTAAATGCTGGCGTTCAAATTTTTCACCGTTTTGTTTATATAATATAACAAAACTATGACGAGGCGGCCAGTACGCAATATCGCCAACATTATAACTGTCACTTATTAAGTTGTCCGCAGGCAGTTGTTCATCAAAACGATAGCACATTTCTCTGCTATACAAGTCCATCATTGGCAATGTAACAGGTAATTTTTCCACAAAAGCCCTTGATGTTGAGTTATTTTCAAGAACAGCGGTAGCTGTATTGCCATCTACCGTAATTTTAATTTTAATAGTTTCATTTTTCATCTCATTTACCTCTTTAATATTTTTATTGTTTGTATTTGTTATTTCTTCATTATATTCTGTTTCCATAATATCTTTGGCTTCATTTTCTGTTACTTTGCTGTCACAGCCGACAATACAATAAGTAAATGTAATAAGGATTATAAATATAAAAATTTTTCTCATATTATTTTTACACCAACTTATAATAATTTTTGTGGAATCAGTTCTTTTCAATATTTTACAGAATTGTCGCAATAATAATACATATTTTGTTTGAAATATATGTTTTATTATTTATAAGATTTTTTTAAAATGGAAATACAATCCTCCTTTTCAAGAGGTATTATTTCATTAAAAAACAATCTTCCCATAGTAGAAAAAGCGTTTTCTGTAATTTTGTTAAATTCATCTTCCGATATACCATAATCAGACATTTTTAAGTCATAAACTCCACATTTTTTTTGAAGATTTACAAGAGCTGTTATGAAATCAAAAGGTTTATCAGCGTTTTCAATCCCCATAACTTTTGCCATTTCTATAAATCGCTCGCCACAAACATTTTTATTAACAAAATGTGTATAATAAGCGACAGAAATCATTATAAGTCCCGCTCCGTGAGGCAAATTACTATGATAAGCGCTCATTGCGTGTTCTAAAGAATGTTCTCCTGTACAGCCGCTTATTGTCATAACCGCTCCGGATAATGTGTTTGCGAAAGCAACTCTTTCCCTTGCTTTTTCATTTTCTCCATTTTTAACCGCTATAGGAAGATAATCAGATATATTTTTAATAGCGGTCAGAGCATACATATCTCCCATTAGATTTGCTTTATTTGAAATGTAGCACTCAACACTGTGAAATAATGCGTCAAATCCTTGATAAGCTGTAAGTTTTGGCGGTACTGTTTTCATAAGGTCAGGGTCAACAATAGCGATTTTAGGAAATAAAGCCTGATTGCCATAACCTGTTTTTTCATTTGTTTCCTCATTTGTTATTACACAAGCGGCATCTGTCTCTGAACCTGTTCCGGCTGTAGTTGTAATTGCGATTATAGGAAGCGGTGTTTTATTCGGTATTTTGCCTTTACCTGTTCCTGAACTGATATAATCCCAATAATCACCTTCATTTACCGCCATTAAAGCTATAGCTTTTGAAGCGTCAATAACACTGCCACCGCCTAAAGCTATTATTAAATCAATTCTTTTGTTTTTAGCGAACTCCGCTCCTTTCATAACAGTATTTTTTGTGGGATTAGCCTCAACTTTATCAAAAATGTCATAGCTTATATTAATAGCTCTTAATTCATCACACAGTGTTTCTAAAGCTCCGTTTTCTTTTACAGATTTACCGTTAGAAACTACTATAATTGCTTTCTTATAAGGTAAGTTTTGATTGTGAAGCTCTTTCAGATTTCCTTTACCAAAAATAATATGTGTTGGAATATACATATTAAAACTCATAAAATCCCTCCTAAGTTTAGGTTAAGCGTTTGCGTGTTTTTTTCTCTTATTATAAAATCAAGCTGGTCTAACAGTTTCTGTTTTGATCGTATGTCAGTTAAAAGCTTTCTTCGATGTATTTTAAGCATACGTATTTGTTCATCATCTTTATTAAGCTCTTTTGTAAGTTTTAGATATTTTTTTATCTCACCAACTGTAAATCCCACTTCGATGAGAACTTTTATTAATCCCAATCTTTTTAAATCTTCCTCACAATATTCTTTTTCACCTTTAGCACTTAGTTTTACAGTTAAAAAGCCATTAGTTTCATAGTTATTAAGTTCACTCTCTGAAATAATATATCTTTTACAAGTTTCAGTTATTGTCATTTACATTCCTCCTTACAAAAAAATATAAGTGCAGTCAAGAATCTTATGATTTCTTGATTACACTTATATTATAATAAGATTTTATCTATATGTAAAATACTTATATTTTATATAAAGGTATGCAATTAACGCATACTTTTAAAATATTCTAAAAATTTTCCCGCCGCTCCCGAAAAGGGTTGAAATTTTTTCCACGCTAACACAGAGGTCATAGAGAGTTCAGGATAAAGGAGTTTAAATGTTAATATATCAGGATTAAATAAATTAACAGCGCCTTCAATAGTCAGTGCGCTTGCCTTACCTTCAGTAACTAATACGGCAACGTTTGTTATAATATTATAAGTCGCAAAAATATTAAGTTTGCTAAAATCATTATCTAACCAATTAGCAATTTCTTTCTGCATTTCTATTCTGCTTGAAGTAATCAGAGGAATATTCTCTAAATCTTCTTTTGTTATATATTCCTTTTCAGCAAGTTCTGAATCTGTTCTTACAAGAATACCCCATCTTTCTTTTTCCTTTAAACGGATATAATCATATTTTCCAAGGTCAACAGGTTCAAGAAGCAATCCAAAATCAAGAAGTCCTCTGTCAAGCCTTTCTTTGATATGTTCAGCGTTATTTGTATAAAGATTATATTGTACTTTTGGATATTTTCTTTTAAAATTATCCATAATTTCAGGAAAAACTTTAAGAGAGTATAAACCTCCGCTGCCTATTGATATAATTCCGCCTATGTCACTTTGTTCTTCAAGTTCGCTTTCAATCTTATCCATTAACTCAACTATTTCCTCCGCTCTGCGTCTTAGCATTATTCCGGCTTCTGTAAGCACTAAGTGTCTGCCTCGTGAAAAAAGCTGTACTCCAAGTTCCTCTTCCAACTGTCCAATTTGACGGCTTAATGTAGGCTGAGTAATATGTAAAACCTCAGCTGCTTTAGAAATATTTTCTTCTCTTACCACAGTTAAAAAATATTGTAATACTCGTAGTTCCACTGTATTTTCCCCCAATGTTATTTTATATTATCATAACATATGTATGCTTAAAATACAATAAAACGTTTAAAGTATACTTAAAATTATATAATAATATTTTAAAAAACATATTTATAATTTCCTTAGCTATCACAAATAATTTTTGTAATTCCATTG
>CATJCJ010000237.1 GCA_949738935.1 uncultured Eubacteriales bacterium
CTTGTTATTTGTGCGTCTTTATCCTCCAGCACAGTATACGGTACAATTTCTTCCGGCACATCAATTTCTACCTTTGTCATTGTCATAACAATCATCTCCTTACCTTTCGGATTCTCCCTAACTATCTTATATACATTTTATTTTTGCCTCACAATAGAAAAATAAACAAATCCCTGGCTTATTCCTAAACTGCCGCACAAAAACATTCTATTTCTCTACCACCACGGATTCTCCACAGGACAAATCCCCATTCAGCCATTGCCATTTCTCCTGTAATGCAATTTTCCCGTTTTCCATGATATGCGGAATACTGTGACACTTTCCAATCCTTACCTGCCGGTCTATATTCAAATGTTGATAATAAAAATCCAACTCTCCATTCTTATCTACAGTGCCAATCATATGTCCCTTTAACACATCCCCACCACTGTATTCTGCCCAGAACAAATCATTCTTTTGAAAATAGTAAAATATTGTTTCCTCATCCACCTCCCCATTTTTTGTGTTGCTTTGAGGAATAAAAATTTTACCATTGTAATTTATTCTATCCAGCTGATGGTTCACCTGTTTCTCCATTTCATCATAGATAAGAATATCCCTATTATCTGCCTCAATCCTGCAGGTTTTCTTCTCCTTATACCCACGTTTCAAATACATTTCCTTTGCTGCCAATGAGGAATCTATATGAACATGCGTGAACTGTTCTGCAATTTTATCCTCTACAAAATCCATAAGCTGACTGCCATATCCATGTAATTGCCACTCTGGCAAAACAAAAAGACGGTTTACCGCATTTTCCTTTATTGTCACCGTTCCTACCATGCGCTCATCTTCTTCCAACAGCCATACAAGCCCGTCTTCAATATCCGATAAAATATGTTCCCTGCTGTGATATCCCAGGAAAAATTCAACCACACCCTCTGCATAATAATGAGAATATATCTCCGAAATGGTGTCATGAGTAATCTGTAAAACACGTTCCAAATCTGATATTTGTGCAAGTTTTATCATCTGCTCTCTCCAATCTATAACAAAATCTTATAAAGCTAATATTTCTAATATCTCTTCATAACATTGCTGTCCGCATTTGCTTTTTTCAAATCACAGACCATAATATATTCTTCCTCATTTTCCTCCACAACGATAAATCCAACTTTCAGATACAATCTATAGGCATAATTTTCTTTCTGTACCGATAAGGATGCCTTTTGATATCCTCTTTCCCTAAGCAACGCAATCATTTCTTCCATCAACACTGTTCCGATTCCCTGTCCACGAAAATCCTTATACAAGGAGATAGCAAAAGACGGAGTGGTATCATCAACATGCCCATAATCATTCATAATCCTCGTCCAGACAGCACCAACGATTATCCCATTAACTTCAGCAACAAGGCAGCAATCGTCTTTCTTGCCAAAATCAGAAACATAAACCTGCAGCTCCGGCTGTCTGATAATCGACTTGAGAGGTGCCTCTACCCCATCCGGAATAAAAATTGCTTCATACAAAAATTCATCCAGTATTGGATATTCCTCTTGTCTAATCTCCCTTATCTGATAATCCATATCATTCTCCTGGCAAATAACTATATGTTCTGGCAATTCCAACTGTCCTGCTTTCATCAGTGAAATAATTTCTACCTTTGTCATTGTCATAGCAATCATCTCTTTACTTTGTTATAAACATATTTGCCCGTTTCAAACGCTCCAAAGTAATCTGAAAATCCGCAAAATCATTCTTTGCAGCCGAAGGAATCGAATCCGTACATATAATATCTTTTCCGGTAACAGCCCTGTCAATTTCATAACATACATCTGCTCCAGCAATTTCATACCCTTTCGGACAACACTGCATAAAATGAAATCCCA
>CATJCJ010000238.1 GCA_949738935.1 uncultured Eubacteriales bacterium
CCTGTCTAAAAACAAAATATACACAAAAAATCAGCGAAAATAAAATCATTTTGGAGCGTAATGATATTATTTTCACTGAATGAAATTTTAATAGTTTTTAAACAGGCTCTTAGGTTAATTGCTAAGTTTATACAAATCAATAAAGAGAAAGTTGGATAGTTGATGACAGATGAAATAAAATTACTAAAAAAGCTAAAAAAGAAACAAAGAAACTCATTAGAGACAGCAATAAAAATTTATACGCCATATATAAGTGTTATATTATTTAATATGGCAGGAAACCGCTTGCCTCCTGAAGATATAGAAGAAATAGTTTCCGATGTGTTCATAGCTCTTTGGAGAAACGCTGAACATGTAGACTTGGAAAAGGGCACCATACGGTCATATATAGGTACAATAGCTAAAAATCTCGCTAAAAAGAAATTAAAAAAACAAGTAGATTACATATCTATAGAAGATATTGAGATACCTGATAAAAATGATTTAGAAATATCATTTGATAAAAATAATTTTAATGAGTTTTTATGGAAGTCAGTTATGAACCTTGGAGAACCTGACAGTGAGATATTTGTAAGATATTATAAATACGGTGAAAAAATCAAAGATATTTCAAAAACAATGGGAATCAACATTTCTACTGTCAAAACTAAACTTTCTCGAGGTAAACAAAAATTAAAAAAAGTCATATCAGATACGGAGGGATTGTTATGAGAAAAAAAAGAAATCTTTTTAAAGAATTAGATATTAAAGGCAATTATGACAGCACTAAGTATCCGTTTGATATTGACATACAAAAAATAACCAAAAACGTAAACAACAAACTAAACTCTGTGTATGAGGAAAGGAAGATTTATATGAAACATAAAATATTTAAAACGGCAGTTCTCTCAGCAATAGTCACGTCACTTTTAGCTACTTCCGTATTCGCGGTATCTCCCGCCGGACAAAAATTAATTGGTAATATTATATCATATTTCAATAATGGCAACGCCGTAGAAATTACAGATGTAAAAGAACTCGCGAAATATAACGATACAATAGGTGTTTCCGATACTAAAGGCGATTACACTTTAACTTTGGATAATGTGGCTACAGACGATAACTTTATTCATGTATTTTATACTATTACATCAGAGAAACCTCTTAAAACTGATAATATAAGTATATACGACCCAACATATGAAGAAACTAATTTTAATATATTTTTAGGCTGCAGATTAAACGGCAAACTGGCGGGAGCAAGCAATCATAATACTGACGAGGGTTATTATTTGAATGGAAATACCACATATAAAGGTGTAAAAAAATATAATATCTCCTCTATGGAAGTCCCTGATAACTTTAAGCTAGAGCTTTACTCAGAAATAGACGTTATTAAATCTGATATTATTAACAAAAATGATAATTTTTATTCTGATGAATATAACATTACCGATAAAGACAAAGAAAATATTTTATATGTATCAGCCGATATTAACAAATCAAAAACAAAAGTCAATACTATAACAAAAAATGTAAACAAAGAGCTTAAATTCTCTAACTCAGAGCTTGAAAAGGTTATATTCTCACCTTTTGGCAATCAGATAATAATAAAAAATAAAATTGATGACCATTCTGAAAACTCAATAAATATGATTGACAGTTTTGTATTATATGATGAAAACGGAACATCTCTTGACGTGTTAAATACTGATTTAAGTTTTAACTCAGAAAGTGTAACAAGAAACTCATTTGAGTTTCTAAAAGCGAACTCTGACACAAAACAATTAAAAATTGTTCCATTTAGTTGGAAAGACGTTAAAACTATTGACTCTGTAGAAAACAAAATAGGAAAATATCCCATTATTTACGAGGTAAGCGAATACGGCAAAGTAGTAGTAACAGATATCCGAATTTCTAATGGCAAAATAGAAATAGATTATTACAAAGATGGTTTTGTGGCATATGACCCGGGATTTCAGCTTTTAGATGAAAACGGCAACAACGCGGAACCCGGCGGAAAACTTAGCTGTGTATTAAACACCCGAGTAAACTACGATACAAATTCTTATACCGCTGTTTATGAATATGACGCTTACGATGACAACGGAGTGAAAATTCCCGCCGGAGAAAATGTAAGCGCGGAAAACATAAAAAAATCATTTACAAAATTAGCTGTATTTAAAAACTATATAGAACTTGACTACAAAAATGCTGTTACTGTGGATTTAAATTAAAATCATAAATAGATTTCTTATAAAATATACTTCTTTCGAAACTTTATACCAGTATCGATATTATTATAAAAAAATATTTTTTATTGGATTTATATAATTTTATAGTCTGGAAATAAGTCTAATATTTTAGTCTCTCAATAGAAAAAGTCTGAACAATTCAGACTTTTTCTATTCTATAAAACTATCAAAAAGTATACTTTTTGATAGTTCAAAATTGATAGATATAAATTATAAATATTGTAACAGTTTTTTTTAGTTATGTCAATATATTTTGTATATATTTCACAAAAAAATTGTCATAATTTTAATCCCCCAAAAAGTATGCCTTTTGACAGAAAACACTTTACTTTTACAAGAATAAATAAAAACATACAAGGAGGTTTATTATGGCAAAAATAAGTATAATAGTTCCTGTATACAACATTGATAAATATATTGATGAATGTATACAAAGCATAGTTAATCAAACATTAAAAGATATCGAGATAATAACCGTTGACGACGGTTCAACAGACAATTCCTTGAATATACTTAAAAACTGGTCAAAAAAAGATAAAAGGATTAAAGTCATACATAAAGAAAATGGCGGTGTCACAAGCGCAAGATACACTGGTATTCTGTCAGCGTCAGGCAAATATGTAGGTTTTGTTGACGGAGATGACTATATTTCTAATAATATGTATGAGAATTTATATAAAGCCGCTGTTGAGAACGAAGTTGATGCTGTATACTGTGAAAGTTATTATGTGAGAAACTTTGACAAAACAGATATAGTAAGCAAAAATACCGAAGTTGGTCTATACTGTGGCAATAAGCTGAATTTACTGACAGAAAATATGTTTGACTATAAAAACAACTTAAATGGCGGCTTATTGGAAAGTATATGCTGTAATATTTATAATAAAAGTAAATTTATTTCTGTAATCAGAGAACTTCCGACAGAAATAAAAACGTCAGAGGATATAACATGTCTATATTGTTTTACAACCATATGTGAAAAAATATTTATATTAAATACTCCATATTATTATTACAGACGCAGGCAAAATTCCGCCTGCTACAAAATATATGAGAACTTTTTTACTGATATTGATAAAAACTGGCATTTTCTTAAAAAATATGCTAAAAACAGGGATACCTTACTAAAAGAGTTTAAAATGTATATTATACATAAAACTCTTTCATTCAGAATATTTTCTGATAGAGATTTAAGCTTCTATCTGTTTCCATATGAAAAAATTAAAAAAGGTTCAAATATTGTACTATACGGAGCCGGCAGTGTTGGAATATCATATTTAAAGCAAATTAAAGAAACAAAATATTGCAATATCACACTTTGGACTGACACAAAATTCCAAAATCTCTCAAATGAAAAATATCTTATTGAAGACCCCGATAAAATAAAAGAAATTGATTATGATTATATTTTAGTAAGTGTTTTGTCAAAAGGATTTTCAGACGGAATAAAAAACAGCCTGATTACAAAATATAATATTGATGAAAACAAAATAATCACTCATTCTCCCCTTTCCCTTTTAAATCTCATTAATATTTAACACGATTCCATATAATTCAATAAAACCCTTGCATTGTCTCCTGTGTTGTGATATAATGTCAAACGAATTGAAAAAACACACACAGGTTATATGTTAAGCGGTGCCGATTTTAATAAATAAGTTTTAATATTAAGTAGGTTCTTAACTGTTGACCTGTGGAGGATTAAAACCACAGGAGGTACAAAAAATGAGTGTTATTTCTATGAAACAATTACTGGAGGCCGGCGTTCATTTCGGACATCAAACAAGAAGATGGAACCCAAAAATGGCGGAATATATTTTCGCTGAGAGAAACGGTATTTACATCATCGACCTTCAAAAAACAGTAAAAAAAGTTGAGGAAGCTTATCAAGCCGTTTCTGACATTATTAAAGACGGCGGGGAAATTCTTTTTGTCGGAACAAAAAAACAAGCTCAAGACTCCATCAAAGAAGAAGCTTTAAGATGCGGTATGTACTACATCAACGAGAGATGGCTTGGCGGAATGCTCACAAACTTTGAGACCATAAAAACAAGAATTCAGAGACTTAAAGACCTTGAGGCTATGGTTGAGGACGGTACTATGGATTTACTTCCGAAAAAAGAAGTCGCCAACTTAATGCACGAAAAAGAAAAACTTAATAAAAATATCGGCGGAATTAAAAATATGACAAGAATTCCTGATATTATATTTATCGTAGACCCAAGAAAAGAAAGAATCGCTGTTTCCGAGGCTCAAAACCTTAACATTCCAACAGTCGCTATTGTTGATACAAACTGCGACCCTGAAGAAATTGATTATGTAATACCCGGAAATGATGATGCTATCAGAGCTGTCAAACTTATAGCCGGAAAAATTGCGGACGCTGTTATTGAGTCAAAACAAGGTGAAATGGAAGCGGCTGAGGAACCCGAAGAAGCCCCCTCAGAGGAATAATTTCTGAAATAATATTAAAAGGTCTCACGCCTTGAGACCTTTTTTTAGCAATAAAAAAATAAATTTTTATAATTTTACTATGGAGGTATAAAAAAATGGCTGTTACTGCTGCTATGATTAAAGAACTTAGAGAAATGACAGGCGTAGGAATGAGCACTTGTAAAGAAGCTTTGGTTGAGGCTGACGGAAATATTGACAAAGCTGTTGAGATTTTAAGAGAAAAAGGACTTGCCGCCGCGGCAAAAAAAGCTGGCCGTATCGCCGCCGAGGGATTAAGCTACGCTTATATAACAGAAGATAACAAAATTGGTGTTGTTGTTGAAGTAAACAGCGAAACTGACTTTGTCGCGAAAAACGCCGAATTTCAAAAATATGTCGACACTGTAGCGAAACAAGTAGCAAACTCAAACTCCAAAAATATGGACGAACTGTTTGAGGAAAAATGGATTGATGACGAAAATGTTACCGTTAAAGAAGCGTTAAATCAAAAAATAGCCGTTATCGGAGAAAATCTCAACATAAGACGTTTTGAAAAATTTGTAAACGACGACGACAATTTTATGGTTTCTTATATGCACGCCGGCGGAAAAGTCGCTGTTTTACTTCAATTCCAAACAGACGTAAAATCCGATGCCTTAAATGAAGCGGGAAAAAATATAGCTATGCAGATTGCGGCAATGAATCCTGAGTTTGTTAATAAAGACTCTGTTCCTCAAGATTATATTCAGAAGGAAACTGAGATTTTAACTCAGCAAGCGAAAAATGACCCCGCAAACGCGAAAAAACCGGATAATGTAATCGAAAAAATGATTGCCGGCCGTCTTAACAAAGAATTAAAAGAAAAATGCCTTGTTGAGCAAGAATATGTAAAAGCTGAAAACAAAGAAACAGTTAAACAATATATTGACTCTGTAGCGAAAGAAATCGGAGGAAAAGTAACAATTAAAGACTTTGTTCGTTTTGAGACAGGCGAGGGAATTGAGAAAAAAGAGGAAAATTTCGCTGAGGAAGTTAATAAAGCTATGAAATCGTAATTTTTGATTAACCGATATGTGGCATAAATTCAAACAATTTATGCCACTTTTTACATATTGTAAATATCTCCCTCTCTCACGGCAATTCTATAAAAATCCAATTTGAAAATAATTTTTAACCGGCGAACTTGTTTATTTTTAAATTGGATTTCTATAAATTGTTTTGAGTTTGCAGGAAATTATTTTATTTGTGTTTTTTATGTTTTGTTGTGTACAAATCAAATTAAATTTGTTATAATTATATAAAAATAAAATGAGGAAGTATTGATTATTTTAAAAATAAAAAATCAATGTCTCACATTTTATTCAGCATATCCAAAACTGAGTTTTCATGTATTGAATATGCTCTCGTCAAATGTCTATTAAAATCTTAGGAGGAATTAAAAATGGCTGTAATAGATGAGATTATCCGTCTTGAAAATGACAATAGTTTAAGTTTCGGAAATTATTCCGCCGTTGAAAAGCAAAAAGTAAACAACTTTGAGGCTTCAGGCGATATTTACAAAGTAAAGACTCATAATCAAATAACAAGGCTTGAAAAAAACGGAAAACTTTTAGTTGAGACTGTTCCGGGAGCGACAATTCATAAATTAAAAGTTTCAGAAAAAAGTATTATCTTTTCCGCTGAGGGTATAGATGATACTCAAATCACACTAGAACTCGCTTCAGACACAAGTTACAAAATTTATGTCGATGATGTAAATATAGGAAAAATGAAATCAAATCATTTCGGCAAAATCAGCTTTAGCGCGGAACTAAACGAAAAAGCCAAATCAATCCATATCGAAAAAATTAATTAATTTGAATTAACGGTGATTATATGGCAAAACTAAAATCAAAGTATGTTTGCGGCGAATGCGGTTATGAAACCGGCAGATGGCTTGGAAAATGCCCTTCCTGCGGATTATTTAACACAATGAGTGAGGAAGTTTTCTCAAAATCCTCGTCATACTCACAACTTTCCAATGAAGCGCCGATTTCCGTCAAACCTCTTCGTCTTGAAAACATACAGCCTATAGACAACAACCGCGTTAAAACAAATATAGGTGAGCTTGACAGAGTTTTAAGCGGCGGTGTTGTTCAAGGTTCTCTTACTCTTGTTGGCGGAGACCCGGGAATAGGCAAATCAACATTGCTTCTTCAAATTTGCCAATATATCGGCGAAAAAGGCAAAAAAATTTTATATATATCCGGAGAGGAATCCGTTCAGCAAGTAAAACTCCGAGCGACAAGGTTAAATATTACAACTCAAAATCTTTTATTACTCTCGGAAACAAACTTAGATATAATTATAAATGTGATTAACAACGTTTTGCCCGATTTACTAATAATAGATTCAATTCAAACTATGTTTCTTGATGAAATATCAAGCGCTCCGGGAAGTGTAACTCAGGTTCGTGAGTGCGCTTCCCAGCTGATGCGCTTAGGAAAAGGAAAAAATATTTCTGTATTCGTAGTAGGTCACGTCACAAAAGACGGCGCTTTAGCGGGGCCAAGAGTTTTAGAGCATATAGTTGATACTGTTTTATATTTTGAGGGAGAGAGACGAGCGAGTTACAGAATTCTCCGAGCGGTAAAAAACCGCTTTGGCTCAACAAACGAAATCGGTGTTTTTGAGATGAAAAAAGACGGTCTTGCCGAGATAAAAAATCCATCAGAATATATGCTTTCCGGAAGACCTCTAAACGTTTCGGGCTCTGTCATAACTTGCGGTGTAGAAGGCACAAGACCCATTCTTGTTGAGGTTCAGTCTCTCATAACCTACACAAATTTTGGTATGCCTCGCCGAATGGCGGCCGGGGTTGATTACAACAGAGTTACACTTTTGATAGCTGTTCTTGAAAAACGCGTAGGTATGAATCTTGGAAGTTATGACAGTTATGTCAATCTCGCCGGCGGAATAAAACTCGCTGAGCCATCTCTTGACGCCGCGATTATTTCCGCGATAGCTTCAAGTTATAAAAACAAACAAATAGACCCATTTACCCTTATTTTTGGTGAAATCGGCTTAACAGGCGAAATTCGGGCTGTAACAATGAGCGAAAAGAGAGTTTTTGAGGCGGCGAAACTTGGTTTCAAAACTTGTGTTATTCCAAAAGCCAATCTAAAAGAGGTTCAAGGTATCAATGGCATAAAAACAATAGGCGCGTCGACTGTCTCAGAACTGCTTGAAAACATTATTTAAACGTAAAGACAATAAACTCTGTCAGCTTTTTCATAAGCGGCTGAAAACTTTAATTAATATGAAAATAAAACATAGTTTAACGGTTGAAAAAGAAAGTAAATTGTGGTAGAATTATAAAAATAATGTATTTCACATGCCTTATTAAACAAAAACAGCGTTTTGCGAATAATTGTTAAAATTTTTAGCAAAACGTGATTTTGTGTTTTAAAGGCAATATTTTCAAATTTGTAAAATTTAATTTTAAATGTAATTGTATGTATACTTTTAGGAGGATTTAGAAATGGGTTTGTATGAAGATTGGTTTAAAAAAGCGTATACTCGTGATGGCAAAACAAATAATCAGCTTTGGGATAATTATATTCCAAAAGAACAAAAAATATATGAATATATTCTTGATGAAAAAGTTACAGAACTTTCCGGAACCGTAAAAGAATTAAGCGAAAAATTCTCAATGCCTCCCGACTTTATAGCCGGATTTATTGACGGAATCAACGACACTCAGGAAAATAAAATTGACCTTGAAAATCTTTCGGAAGATTCCTTTGTTTCTTTAAAAATCGACTTCGAGGTTCTCTATAAAAAGATGGTTGAATACAAAGCAGACCACCTGTATAATCTTCCTCAATGGAAAAATATTTTCTCAGAGGAACATATGAAAGTTTTATATAAAGGTCAAAAAAGCTCAAAAACTTATGTAAGAGAAGAAAAAATCGGACGTAATGACCCTTGTCCATGCGGAAGCGGCAAAAAATATAAAAAATGCTGCGGCGCAAATTAATCCATGAATACTATAATAAAAAAAGTGGACTATATTAATCCGAAAAATGATGAGGATGTCTTTTTAGAAGCCGCTTCAATTATAAAAAACGGAGGGCTTGTCGCTTTTCCTACTGAAACAGTCTATGGGTTGGGAGCAAACGCTCTCGACCCTATCGCTGTAAAAAAAATTTACGAGGCAAAAGGCAGACCTTCCGATAATCCTCTAATCGTTCATATATCGGAAATTTCTCAAATATATCCTCTTGTTAAAAACATATCAAAAAAAGCCGAAAAGCTTATGAGGGTTTTCTGGCCTGGACCCATTACAATAATTTTCAATAAGACTGATTTAATTCCATCAGAAACCTCAGGAGGTCTTTCCACAGTAGCGATTCGTTTTCCCGAAAATAAAACAGCGAGATATTTTATAAAAAAAGCAGGTTTTCCCATTGCCGCTCCAAGCGCCAACTCGTCAGGAAGACCAAGTCCGACAAGAGCGAGTCACGTTAAATTGGATTTAAACTCAAAAATTGATATGATAATTGACGGCGGATATTCTGAGTTTGGGCTGGAATCCACAATTATAGACGTATCAAGTGACATTCCCTGTCTTCTTCGTCCGGGCAGCGTCACAAAAGAAATGATTGAGAATACAATAGGCAAAATAAGCGTTGATAAAGCTGTTTTAGAAAAACTTGAAAATGGGGAGAGACCTAAAGCTCCCGGAATGAAATATACTCACTACTCTCCTTTAGCGAACGTCACAATCATAAATGGGGAACAAGAAAATGTAATATCTAAAATAAATTCCCTCATAAAAGAAAACATCGAAAAAGATTTAAAAGTTGGTGTAATAGCCACAGAACAGACAAAAGGCAAATATATCTGCGACAATATAATCGTTATAGGCGACAGAAATAATCTTAAAGAAATCGCCTCAAATCTCTTTATTTCATTAAGGAGATGCGATAATCTTGGGCTTTCTCAAGTCTATGCCGAGGCTTTTAATGAAACGGGAATCGGAATGGCGATAATGAACCGATTAAAAAAAGCCGCCGGATATAACATTATCAATGTATAAACGACATATATGGGGGAATTGATATGTGTGATAAAAAAAAACTTAATGGAATAAAAAACATTGTATTTGTATGCACGGGAAACACTTGCAGAAGTCCTATGGCGGAAGCTCTGATGAAAAAACTCTTAAAAGATAATAATATTGATACAATCAATGTTATATCAAGAGGTTTATCTGCCTTTGAAAATTCCCCGGCAAGTGAAAACTCAATAAAAGCGATAAAAAAGTATAATATCGACTTAACCTCTCACAGAGCAAAATCGCTTTCTCCCGACGAGTTAAAATACTATGACTTAATACTCACAATGTCATCAAATCATAAAAATATTATAATATCGGCGTTTCCTGACGTCAAGGACAAAATTTTTACAGTTTATGAGTTTTCTTTCAATAAAAACGCCGATATTTCCGACCCATTCGGCGGAAATATTGAGATTTATGAAAAGTGTCTTGATGAGATTTACAAATGTATAGAAGAAATTGTCAAAAAACAAATAATAATATAGGAGGCGTCAAAAATGATAGGTATTGGCAGTGACCATGGCGGTTTTGATTTAAAAAGAGAAATAATAAAACATTTTGAGGAAAACAATATACAATATAAAGACTTTGGAACATATAGCGAAGAATCAACGGACTACCCAATATACGGAAAAAAAGTCGCGAAAGCCGTTGTGTCAGGAGAATGTGAAAAAGGTATTTTAATTTGCGGAACAGGAATAGGAATCTCTATAACAGCAAACAAAATAAAGGGAATCCGCGCGGCGCTCTGCCACGATGTATTCTCAGCGAAAGCCACACGTTTACATAACAACGCGAATATTCTCGCTATGGGAGGAAGAGTGGTCGGTGCGGGCTTAGCCCTTGAGATAGTTGACGCTTTTCTAAACACTGAATTCTCAAATGACGAACGTCATATAAGAAGAATAAATATGATTGAGAAAAATGAATAATATTTTTCGCCAACTACTATAAAACAAAGGAGGACGGCTTATATGAGTAATTTATATATCCTGGAACATCCGCTTATTCAAAGTAAGCTGACAAAACTTAGAGATAAAAACACATCAAATAAAGAATTCAGAGAGCTTGTCGCTGAAATTTCATCATTAATATGCTATGAGGCGTCAAGAGACCTTATTCTTGATGATATAACAGTCTCAACACCTTTAGGCGAAACAAAAGGAAAAATTCTTGAAAACAAAATAGGCGTTGTAGCGATACTCAGAACAGGAATTGGAATGGCGGAAGGAATTCTTTCTCTAATCCCAAACGCCAAACTTGGTCATATAGGTTTATATCGTGACCCAAATACATTAATGCCAATTGAATACTTTTGCAAAGTTCCTGAAGATTCAGAGCACTGTGAGATATTTGTTCTCGACCCAATGCTCGCCACAGGAGGAACGGCGTCGGCAGCAATTCAATTTATAAAAGAACGGGGAATAAAAAAAATAAAATATCTTTGTTTAATATCCGCACCCGATGGTGTAAAGCGTGTTCAAAAAGACCATCCCGATGTTGACATATACACAGCCGCTTTTGACGAATATCTCACAGAAAACGGTTATATCTTCCCGGGACTCGGGGACGTCGGCAGAAGACTGTACGGAACAAAATAAAAGAAGGGAGTAATTAGTTTGAATCACAATTGGTTACTTTATATGGCGGCATTTGCCACTTCCTTCGCTATTTCTCTTTTAACAACACCTTTCGCTAAAAAAATGGCGTTTAAGTTAAAAGCCATAGACTATCCAAAATCAAGAGGTCTTCATTCCGAGCCTATGCCAAGAATGGGAGGACTGGCGATAGTTCTTGGTTTTACAATAACAGTTCTTTTACTGACTCCTTTTGTTAATGAGTTTATCTCAAAACAGTTTATTGGTTTTTTAATCGGAGGATTTATAATTGTTGTTTTGGGAATGCTTGACGACATATATGAGTTAAGCGCCAAATTCAAATTTATTGTTCAAATAATTGTCGCTGTTATAGTTGTTAGCACAGGTACAAGAATTGATGTTATTATGTGGCCTTATTGGGAATATTTTAAAAATTTCAACGCTCCAATCACTGTTATTTGGATAATAGGTGTTATCAACGCTGTTAATCTCATTGACGGCGTCGACGGACTGGCCGCCGGGGTAACTTCCATAGCGGCGCTTTGTCTAACAGTTTTATGTGTAATCTCAGGAACAACAACAGCCGTTGTTTTGACCAGCACTCTTGCCGGAGCCTGTCTCGGATTTCTTCCAAGAAATTTAAGCCCCGCCGAAGTCTATATGGGGGATACCGGCTCAACATTTCTTGGGTATGTTTTGGCTGTTTCATCATGTATCGGTGTCTATAAGAGCTACGCTGTTCTGTCCGTGGTAATATCAGTGTTAGCTATGGCGCTTCCAATACTTGACACGCTTTTCGCGATGATAAGACGAGCAATCAATCATAAACCTATAATGAGTCCCGACAGAGGTCATCTTCACCATAGGCTGATTGACAGTGGTTATTCTCATAGGCAAGCTGTAATGATTTTATATGGTTTAAGCGCGATAAGCGCCATTGTGGCTATTCTTATAGCCATTCAAGACTTTCAGGCAACAATTGTTGTTCTTGTTTTCTTTCTTGTTCTTTTGCTTATGCTTTATGTTTACAGGTCAAGAATGAACAAATAAAAAACTGTCGCTTTACGATTTTTTATCGTTAAAGCGACAGTTTTTTACTATTAAAGTTCAAATGAACCTGTAAGTTCATTTTCAAGTTCCCTATTCATAACATAGTAACATTTTTGTTCTTCAGGCTTATAATAAACATCTACAGTTTCCAAATCTTTAACCTTATTACCAACGTCTTTCCATTCTTGTCTAGCCTTAGTAAAAAGTTCCTTTTGATTAATTTGACTGCCGTTAAACTCGACAAACATACTTTCTTTTGGTATAGCCATAGTACTTACCTCCATAAAATAAGTGAAAAATCTTTTAAGTCAATACCGTACAATTAATAAAACAGATTTGAGTTAACATTTTATAATCGCACAACATTACTCTAAATTATAATTCTTATACTATTATAATACTATTCATTGATAACTTTGTCAACACCGATGTAAAAAAATAGTGATAAATCTCATATAAAAACTAAAAATAAATAAAGAGACTGTCGTTTTACGATGATAAACAGTATACAAGTCTCGGAGGATTATATTGATAAAGCTATAACTGAAAAATACGGAGAGAATGATATCTCTTTTTATAAAACTGTATATAGAAGAAAAATGGCTTTTGAGAGAATATTGAGAGAACATATAAAAAATATACTTTATTCGTAAACAGTAAGCGGAAACCTGGGAAATACAAACATTGATAATATTATTGACAATGAAAAATTTTATATTGAAAGATTGGTTAGAAATGAACTCATAAAATTAAAAAATAAGGCTAAAATAAAAAGTTACGCTGATTTGGGGATTATGATACTGAGGATAATCTGAATAATCCTGAATATAAAGCCGCTTATGAGAGATATTTGAAAATGGCTGAAAGCAGAGGCATGGAAACGGTAAATATGAATGTGTTTCTGAATACAGTCCTGCCTGTGATTACTAAAATAAAAAGAAATCGTGAGGCGGCTCACTCGGATTTTTTTGATGGTATTAAAAAAGATGATAAAATATTTAAAAATTTTTCAGACGACCTTGGAAATCCCCTTGGACTTTCAGAAAAGGACGCCGCTAATGGCTTTTTGGATATATTAATATTAACTACCGATACTTTAGAAAAAGTATTTATAGATGATATTTTGAACGAAGATATTTCTATAGATGATTATGAGGATGAGCTGACTGATTTCGCGGGGAAAGTAATTGACCTGACTTTGGGATTTGTCGGTAAGGGAAAAACTTCATCGGTGTCAAGAAATTTGTACTCCTCAGCGGGGAAAAAAATATCTGTTGATGCTAAAAAAGAAGCCTCTAAAGAAGTTAAAACGGAAATTTTTAAAAAAGGAAAAGAAATTCCGAAAAATGAGGTTGAAAAAGCTATTGGAAAAACTCAAAGAAGGAAAAGTAATAATTCTAATTCAGGTAACG
>CATJCJ010000239.1 GCA_949738935.1 uncultured Eubacteriales bacterium
GCAAGCAGTGGAAATGTTACAGATGAAATTATACAAGAGTATATTAAAAATCAAGATTTAGAAGAAAAAGTTAAAAACGATAACTTTGATATTGGACAATTTTAGGCTACTTTAGCAGCAGGATAAACCTACCGGCTTTAGCCGGTAGTGGTTTAGTTTATTTTATGGTAACTACATTTTAAGGCACAAGGTAAATAATATTTACCTAGTTAAACGGGATTGAATTTGTTGGTAACTATTGATTACTCACAAATTGTAAGTCAATAATATTTACCCGTAATTTGCAAGTAAATCAACATCAACTTGTAAAATATAGTTTATTGGAGAGGATTATCTCTGTTTATCTTACAGTTTCACAAATTTGTGAAACCAATATGAAAATATTATATTATTACTATGGTCAAATCAGCTTTAAAGGCTTAACCCCACCGTAAAGGACATATGTCCACTACAATAAAATCCGCCTTAAAGGCCTAATTCACCCGTAGTGGAAAAATAAAATATTGTATTAGGGATTTACCCTTTTCATATAAAATTAATTGGCTCATAATTTAACCAATTGATTCCTTTTTTGAAATTGTCCCTCTCCAGCAAAATGAATTTAATTCAAAAAATAAATTCATTTTAAGTCTCATTTAAAATTGTGCTGACTAAACTTTAATAAACTAGGTGACTAATAGTTACCCAGTTATTTATTTTGTTGTACTCGACATAGTGCCGAACCCTAGAAAGAGTGACAGAGTTTCCATTTTTGGAATTGTACCCTCTCCAAATGAAATGTTAACTGATTAATCTTAATTAAGTTGACAGACTTGACATTTTTTTGTAAAGTAACTTATTTTTTCTTAAAAATTATGATTAATAAAAGATATAAGCAAGTTATTATTTGTTTTTTATGCCGCTTAACAACTCATCGAGGAGAGGTATTCCCATTTCCATTAATTCCTTTAATAGTTCTTGTCTGCCCTCTTGTCTGCCTTTTTTCTCACCGATTTCTATTCCCTTTTGTCTGCCCTCTTGTCTGCCGGTCTCGTATCGTTCTTCCATAATAGAATTATAGTCGGTAAGAGCTTTTAGACGAGAGGTATAAGCGATTTGCTTTTCTTTATTTTGACTTACCATCTCAAGGTGCTTGAAAGCCTCGTTAATATACTCATCTTTTTCAGCCAGCATTTTTAACTCATCTCTTTTCTCCGCTTTTATAAATTTTGCCAAGTTGTAAAGGGTTGTGCCGTCTGTTTCCGGCGGCAGCTTCGGCAGCTCTATTATATGCAACTCCAATATATCAGTGAAGATTTGATTTGTCTTATCCTCTCGTATGTGGTAGATTTTATAGAACTCCTTATCTTTGGTAAAATTGAAATCAAGTATATTGATTCCAACACATTTTTTGATATTGCTGTAGGTCAGGTTTACTCAGCCAGCATTTTGGAGAGGTAAAAAGTCGCTCTTTCCGCCCAGGTTCCATAATATGCAAGCTGAATCTCAATATCAATCTCCGTGTTGTCGTTCATCAAAACACGAACGTCAAGTATACTTAATTTCTCATTTTCGTGAACAACCCTCAAATTAGTATTTTGTAATTTTGTGTCTTTTATGTTGGTATCTTTAATATTTAGAACAGCGCTCAGAAAACCTATTCTTACTTTTTCGTTTGTCATAAGCTCTTTAAATACAAAATCAATCTTTGGGGACATTATGAAGTCGTCAGGGTATGTCTCACTCACATTATCACACCTTTCTTTTTTATATTGTGTTGCTACCGTGTTTTATTTTATGGTAACAACACTTTTTGATACACGAGGTGAATATCAGTTACCTCGTTAAATTATTTATTATAATGGTGTTTTCTGCCAGCCCATTAAATACGCAGGGTCACATTTTAAAACTTTTGATAATGCTTCAACTTTATCAATGCCCATATTTTGAATATCTTTTGATTCATAACGCCAAACTGTAGAATCAGCAACTCCTAATGCTTTTGCCACATCATTTAATGTAAGATTTAATTTTACTCACCTATTGCGGGTAACAAAATAAAGGTTATTGGAGAGGGTTTTTTATTCTTTTCCTTTTGGCTTCACACCATATTTTTGTAGATATCTTCTTGCGCTGAATATGCTGATAACTTTTCCTCTTGTTTCTTTTTCAGAAGAATCTCTAATACAGCCATTTGTTCTGTAATTTCCTTTACCGTCATATCAGAATATTCATCTGTTTTTGTTATTTCTTCTTTGTTAGCTGAAAGAACGGCAGTAGCAGGTTCATCTTCTGTCGCTGTAATTTCGTTGTCAATTATTTCAGGCTGAAAAACCGCTTTTAATTTTGAAATCAAATTTGCCCTTGTTTCTCTGTCAAAACTAAAAATTAACTTTACAATCTCAATTTCTAATTCGGTTGCATTTTGTTTTTTTAAGAATTCATCAAGTGAAAAAAGATTTTCTTTGTCAAGCATTTCCCCCTTTCCAGTACGCAACCATTCTTCGTTGATATTAAATTCTTTGCAAATATTATTAATAACCGCATTTGATGGATTTCTTCTACCACTTTCATAACTTGCAATAATATTTTGAGTTGAACCAATACGATTAGCAAATGTTTGTTGTGTAAGTTCAAGAGCTTTACGTATTTTTTTTATGCGTTTATTCAAAAATATCGCCTCCATTTCTTGAGTTAATAATACCGCAAAAATATGTCATCGTCAATAAAATATTTCAAAGACATAAAAAAAGTATTGACAACAACCTCAAAGACATATATAATAATGTCATAGACATAAAAAGGAGATGAAAACAATGAGTAATATATTGGTTAACAAAGAAGAAATAAACCAAGCTGATACAATAACAGAATTTTTGAAGATACTTTCCCCATAAATGCAGGAGAGAATAAAAACTATCGTGGGGTGGGAGAGTTTGAAAAATCGGAAAATGAACAATCTCCAAGGAGGTGAAAGAAGCAATATAATACAGGCTGTCCAAATTCTTAAATTAAGCCATACAAAATGAATAAGCCAAACCTAGATAATTAGAAAAGTTTGTAAAATCTGAAAGTTTTGTATGATAGGAAAGTGTGGCAGTAAAGTTTGAAGCCGAAAGAGATTGGTAAGCCGGAAGTAGCGGTGTGAGAAATGTATATTTGAAAGACAAATTCATATTAAGGCGGCAATATTATGACACCAATAAAAGAAAGAATTTTAGGCGCTGTAACCATAATGAGTAATGAAGATGCTGAAAAATTATGGTTTATTATAAAAAATAAATTTGATGACAATATATGGAACAATATAGATGAAATTCAACCTGATGAATGGGATTTAAAAATGTTATCTGAAATTGAAAAAAATCCTGATTGCAAAGAATTTATTTCTGAAGAGAAACTTTATAAATCTCTTAATTTGTAAAGTTTTTAAATAGTTAAAAACCGCCCCTGCGCCAACAGGAACGGTTTAAATAAAAAGTACCTTACACACATTCAAGGAATGTGATACGATACCGCTTAGACAACTGTATTGTATCACAAAATCCTTGAATTTGCAAAGGATTTATTTTTATACCCAAAATTTCTAAAAATCCTAAAGGAGTGATACAAATGGCAGTTAA
>CATJCJ010000240.1 GCA_949738935.1 uncultured Eubacteriales bacterium
TAGGCGGGGGTTCTTCTGGAAATGTGTCTAAAAATACAATTATTTCTACGGTTGAAAATTTAAGTGGCATATCAAAGACATTTAATATAAGTGAACCATTAGGTGACCGATTAGGGAGTGATAAAGAAAGTATTGAGCAGATAAAATTGAATGCTCCCCGTATGTATAGAACTATTGAACGTGCTGTAACGCTACAGGACTTTTCAGATATAATTTTATTAAATGAAGATTTTGAGCCTTTAATACATAGTGTTATAACGTATAAGTGTGAAGATGAGAGTAACCCCTACTACAAAGATACGGTACAAATTTTCGTACAATTTGAGGAAAACTTTAAAAATACTGTTAAAGATGCGGAAGAAAACATAATTTCTCAGCTTTTAGAAAATATGAAAACTTATGTTGAGGAAAGACAGCCTATAGGAACTTTTGCCGTTTTGAGTGAGGCACAAAGTCAATCCATAGGTATTAAAGCGACGTTAGTTATAACAGAAGGATATAATGAAAGCCAAATAAGAGATAAAGTCAAAAGTGCCGCTTATGAATTTTTATCTAATGGAGTATTTACTCTAAACAGAGCTTTTGACGCAATTATATTTGAAAGATATATATGCTCGATAGAAGGTGCTGAGTATTTTAGAGTAAATTCTATAACAACGAAAGGCGCTGAAACTTCTGCTTTACTTGTTAAGCCCGATAAAGGTAAATATTTTGAACTTGATATTACAGAAAATGACAAGGGCGAAAATCCAAATTTTCTTATATCAATCGCTGATTATAGAGAGTAGGTGTTTGCAATGTACGATATTTCAAAGGTAGATGACTTTGTTGAGTATTTATATAATAGACTTCCTCAAATATATCGTACAGAGGACGATAATGAAGGCAAATTTTTATATAAATATCTTTTTGCTTTAGTCAAAGGTGGTTACAATAAGATTATAAATAGCCATTCCCACAATGTAGAGGAGTTAAAATATGACGAAACCGGAAATATCATATATAAGACACTACCTACAGGAGAAGTAGTACCAGATAAGAGGATAGTTAAAGTACCAGATTTTTTAGGTATAAAAGACCTTGTTGAGTTAGTAAATCCGCTTACTTGTCCAGAGGAATTATTTCCTTTTCTGTATGAGAGTTTTGGACTTACTTACTTTAATGATATTGATATTGCGTACCAAAGGAGGTTTTTAAATAATATAGGTTTTATGAACGGAATAAAAGGTACTATAACAGAGGTTAATTTTATATGCTCGATACTTACTATAGCAATCCTATAAAATAACACCCCTATTGACAAGAGAGGTATAATAAAGATAGAGGTGATAAAAATGTTACATAATGAAGCAAGAGAATTACTA
>CATJCJ010000241.1 GCA_949738935.1 uncultured Eubacteriales bacterium
TCCCCTGACCACACGTGTATATTGAGCAAAATCCTTGGCGTGTTTTCCGTCAACTGTATCAGCGTTAACACCGGTAAGCCCGCTTCCGTCACCTGAAAAACTTTCCGCCTGAATTCCCTGACTTACATTAACATCCTCAGCGTTTAATGTACCGTGTAAATCCAATTCACCCTTTATATCTAAATCACCCATCAAATTACCTCCGCTTAACGGCAGATAATCGTGTAAATGGTTTTTCTCAGCAAAATCTGAAGCGTGTTTCCCGTCTACTGTATCGGCATTTCCGCCGTTTTTATTTTTAGCCTCAATATCAAGATTTTTTAAAACCATATCAATTTTATCCAAATTCTCGTTAACAACCCCAACATCATAAAAATCCTCAGGGTCGTCTTTTCGCAAATTATAGTTCGCGGTATTCTCAGCCATTACTTCAGCACCTCATCTCTGACACCTTTATGGGTATATTTCCGCAAAAATTTATGTGTAAACTTTTCAACCGTCAAATGCTGATTATACATTAAATCCAAATCTATAAACATATTTAACGGAACCATTCTCTCAAGCATAGCCCCAACCTCATCAAGCATACCTTTGCTTTTAAGGGCAATTTTAACAACAAGATTACAACTTCCCGTATCAACCTCAATGTTATATCCGTCATTACCGCATAACGCCTCAAGCTGTTCTTTCAGTTTAGGCACAGTATACGGCAGCTTCTCATTAAACCTCACAAACAGTCTGAACCGCCTGACATCAAGACTTTCCAATTCTCTTGACACAATTTTAATCATATTTTCATATCTTTTTACCCCATTTATGGAAGCTGTATTTATAAACTGGTCTTTAAACACATTTTTAACAGCCAGACTCAGATTTTCTCCCTCGCCTGTCAGAAAATTTTCCTCAACAGACATAATAACCTTAATCTCTTTAATATCCCTAATAAACTCAGGCAGATACTCAAGCAGTGACATCAACATTCCCCCTTATCGGTATACGGTTCTTATCAACCACCGCATCAGCGGCTGAATTATTTAAAAGTATATCAGCAACATTTTTAACACCGCCGACAGACAGCACTTTTGAACCGGCCACGAACTTATACACAATAATACTGTCATTATCAGCCCAATCACTTCTTAATTCTTTAAGATAATCCTCAAGGACATTCTCAATCATACCTTTTACATCATCAACAGTATATCCTATTTCCAACTCAATGTGTAATTTAAAATTAACAATCTCCTCAGATACACCTTTAACATTTACGCTATGTCCTATAGGAGCGAAGCCCACACCATCACCATTATTTACAATAGGGTCAACCGCTGTCTGAACAAGTTCAGCCAGCTTATCTGACGGTTTTAAATTACTGTTATTGGTGAACACCACATCAACAGTACCGCCGCCTCTGGGAGCTCTGTACAGTTTAACACCGCCGATACCACCGTTTTTATAAATCTCATTATCACTGTTTAAAGCCAGCATTTTTTCTTCATAATCTTTTCTGTTGCCCCCAAATGCCTGACTTTCAAAACTATCAAAATATCTTTGTCTGAAATCCTCTGTTGCTTCCTCATCTCTTCCAGATACCGCAAGCCCGTATATTTCAGCAGTTTCAAGCCCTTTTATATTGTCAATAGGAATAAGTGTTCCATAAGTAAGATTTCCGGCTGTTCCGCCTGCTTCACATTTTAATCTATACAACCTATGTATATCAATTTCATCAAATTCACCAGTATACACATAATTCAACTCATCACAATTAAACCTTGCTCCTTCTGGAAGTGTAAAATCTCCGGTCATTTCAGCAAGAATAACGGCATATGTCGCCTCTTCCGGTTTCAGACCTCTTTCAGCCGCTCTCTTAATCAGATATTCACGGCTTGCCGTATCAGCAAAAGTTTCATTCAAAAACACATCAAGAGCTATATATGTCTGAGCCAGCTCAGCGCAAAAAGGAGCTAAAGCGTCATAAATAACAGAGCCCTGCCTCTTATCAAAATCCTTTGACACATAAGACAAAGCTCTGTCCATTAAATTCTCAAAAGTCATTCCCTCAAACATCAGATTTTCACCTCCCAGTCAAAAGACACGTCTCCAAAAGTAGTTTTAACTGTAAACTTAAGTCCCAGAGTGATTTTATCAATATCAACAAACTCAAAATCCGTAACCTCATCAACTCTGTCATCAATAATCAAAGCATCTTCTATTCTTCTCGGAAGTTCCGCTTTAACAAACTCTTTAGGCTTGCCTATTAAATCATCAAATTCAAACCCATAATTCCAAGTATAAATTTCATATTTATATCTATCTGTCATCAAGGTTTTATACACCATTTGTTTAATCGCTTCTATTCCGTCAACAGTGTTCTCAATTCTCTCTTTTTCATGTTTCATCTTATATGACAATGACGGCTGTTTCTCAACAACAATATTCCCGTTAAAATCAACATCACTTAAAGGAATCATTATAAAACACCCACCCTGTCTATAACAAAATACTTCTGTCCTCCGGCTGCTCTCGCAAGTATAACACTGTCTCCGACCTTAAGACTATCATATACAATATACTTTTTTCTTTCTTTATATTTGTTTTTATCATTAACATCATCAAAAGTATCATCAACCATTGTCATATACTCAAAACGATTTGTAAATCTGTCAGGAATAACAAGTTGATTATTTCCAAGAATAAGTTTACTCGCCGTCTGTATCTTTAAAGGATTTACAGATGATACCTTTCCAACGGTAAAATCAGTCAGTTTCTCAACCTCTATGGTTTGTTTAACAATTTCTTTAATTGTCCCAAGCAAAAAATTACCTCCTCACTATCAGACTTAAAAATCAAACAAGTCAATCTTAAATGTATGTTTATTATTACTAAAGTTATGTGTACATTTCTCAACAATCATCCAATTATTTATATTATGTTCACCGCAGTTATCAACTTTAACGAATATTTCGCTTCCGCCTCTGATTTTTATTTCATCATTTCCCATACCGATACATTCAATACTTAAGGACTGCTTTACCTTATTTTTCATTTCAAGCAGTTTATCCGTATATTCCCCAATTTGAGCATCATTAAAATTATCGGGGGCTTTCTCATATTTCTGCAATATACCCCATTTCATTTGGGTTCCGCTGTCTTTAGATATAAAAATCTCTCGTTTTCCGGTGTCCTTATTATCCTTATACAGCTTTATAAGATTATAGGTATCATTGTCAATATCGGTTTTATATGAAAAATCTGTAACAGTTCCATCATCTGTAACCATTAAAAGCGGCAAACGCATATTGTGAATATTTTTAAGTGTTATCTCACCAAAATCATCATACAGCACAAACCATTTTTTAGTATTTGACAGTGTTATATCCACACCGTCAAGAATAATATCAAAGAGACTTTTATTATCCTCAATCAAATTTTCAATAACGAACCCTGTATCCTCAATTTTACCGACATTCAATTTATAATCATCAGCAATCATTTTCAAAATATCAGAAGCTTTCTTATACTCATAAACATAAGTGTCCTTATTTTTCAGATACCTCAGCTGGTCATAAGCGGTAACTTTTATTTCCTGTTCTTTATCTCTTTCCTTTTTAAAAATATATCCGTTAAACATAGGATAATCATCAACCCATAGTCTCACATTGTCACCCTCATAAAAAGCACAATCTGTCTCATAAGTAACTTTCTTATATACAGTAAAAGTAAGTTTTGACGGAGAACCTGATATCTGGGTTTCAACCTCAATATCACCGCCGCATAATCTCGACATATCATGCACATTTTTTCCGCTTATAATAACAAGTTTGATATTCATACCCTTAGTCTCCTATGGAAGTTTTAATATCCTGCCCGGTTCCAGAACAGGATACAATAACTCATTTACATTTGTAATGTTGTTTAATTTAGCTATTTCCGTATATCGGTTTCCGTCATTCAACTCTAATTTAGCTATTTTCCAAAGAGTGTCTCCCTCTTTTACAATATAACTGTCAGCTCTTTCTTTCACTGTTCTCTGAATTTCCTGATTAACAACGACATTTCCTTTATCATTTCTTTTTCCCGTGTTTTTGGTAATAACATTTCTGATTTCCCTGTATTCCTTTAAATTGATTTCAACCCAGAAATCTCCTTCCTCGCCTGCGTTTTCTTCAACTGAATAATCCTCAAAAGAAACAAGGAGATTTCCTTTAAAAATCTCCTTTCCGCTCGGTAAAAGTCTTGTTATAAAGAATCTTACAGGCTTTTTATTTAATTTGTATTCTCTGAATTTATCCAGATAGAAAACAGGTTCCTTAAATTCGGATTCTTTAATAATTGTCAAAGTATTATCCTTGGGAAGAAGAATTTTAAAGCTGAAATCACGCAGAGCAATATCTTTTATAATATTTATTTCTCCCAAGTTTACAATATCAACGGTCTCATTTTTACTGGTAACATTTGTATTAAAAGACTCAGGCGGTACAGGTAATACTATAACACTGTTTGGTACATTATCATATGAGAAACTGAATGTATATGATGTGTTCATATAATTATACCCCCTGATGTAATCCTTCCGGACTTATACTTATACTCTCTTTAATTTTTCCTTTAATCTGACTCACTATTTTATCAACGTCAGCTGTTTCCCTAACGTCCCCAAACTGAATATTAACCTGAGGTGTAATATTTGAGACATAAACCTCCTGAATGATATCATTCTCATATATATCTCTCATACGTTTCAAATCCTCGCTTGATACATCAACTGTTCCACCTACTTTATCTACCTTTCCTACTTTGTCTACATTGGCAGCTTTCTTTTTATTTTTGTCGTCAACATCAAGTACTGGCGGAATTTTCGCTCCGTTAAGCATACTGAGAATTGAATTCGCCTGTTCCGTAGCTGATAAGACATTATCAGCCACACTTCCAACCTTTGCCGCGTTGTAAGCTTTCATTCCGTCAGCATAAACTTTTTCCGCTTCTTTGCCAAGTTTCGCTATTTCTATATTTGAGTCCTCCCAATGTTTATCTCTGTCAGCTTTAGCTTGTTCAAATTCCTTGTTTCTCGCCGAAACATTTGCGGCTTTTTCTTTCTCCATATTTGTAAGAGCTATATTATCTCGTATTTCAGATGCTTGATTTGCGACTATTTTTTCTGTCCCGAATGTTACAATTTTAATAGGCTCAATTTTAACACCAGGAATCAGATTGAGACCATCTATAAGCTTATTTATTAAGCTAATAGCCCCATTAACCATATCTTCTATCACCTTCAGCACATCTCCTCTCATACCCTCGACAAAACTAACAATTCCAACACCACATTCAGCTATTCCAAGTTTCATTAAATCCCAATTATTCAATACACTGTTTTTACACCAAAGCATTGCTATTTTAAGAGAGTCAATAGCGTATGTAATGTGCTGAACCGCAATTGCCCAGGCAAGGTCCGTTTGAAGACATCCTATCTTCCACCACATTTTAACCAATTCCCAGGTAGCCTCAAAGCCGCCAAGCTCATCTGTAAGCCATGTTATACCGGCTATTATTGCCGCTATCGCCAAAATAACCCAACCAACAGGAGTTCCCAGCAAAGTCATTGAGAATAATTTACTGGCCGCCGCGGCTGCCAAAGCCGCCGTCTCACATATTCCAAACGCTATGGCAAGTGAAACAAGTCCTATCTCAACAGCTTTAATTATCGGCGATACCGCAGACCAATTATTTGAAAAACATTCAGATATTGCATATATGCCGTCAAATATAACAGAAAGAACGGCTCCAACTTCCTCAAAAGCGTTCATAATTCCATCAATAAAATTTTGAAAAGCCTTGCTGTTGGCAATTTTATTTATTTTTTCCAAAACAGGCTCAAAGGCTTTTATTGCTTTATTTTTTATACTCGTCCAAATCTGCGAGAATGTCATAGGCATTTTTGAGAATGTTTCATTTGTTTCTTTCGCCGCACCAAGAAGAGCGTTTTTAACAATTTCCGCCGTAATAGCTCCGTCCTCCGCCAGTTCTCTCATTTCGCTGACATCTACACCAATATAATCCGCTATAGTTCTCATAATATTAGGAGCCTGCTCAAACACGGAATTAAATTCCTCGCCCCTTAACACCCCTGAACCAAGCGCCTGTGTTAGCTGAAGTGTCGCAGCCTCAACACCCTCCGCGCTTGTACCGGCTATCACAAATTGCTTATTAAGCTGATCAGCGAAATTTAGAAGCTCATTATTATTCTTAAAAGCGTCTCCCGCCTGAATTCCCAGCTTGCCAATCATATCCATAGTCTGCATATAATCGCCTCTTGACGATTCAGCAACATTGAATATTTTATCTTTCAAATCGTCAACAGAGCCACCATCGTCCACTATCATATTAAGTCTTGCTGTGCTCTGTGTCATTTCATCAGATAAATCAATAAGCTTTCCCGCCGCCCGCATAGTAAGGTAAGCTCCGACAGCCGCCTTTAATTTACCCGCCAGTCCGCTCGCTGAGTTTGTCCCATCACGAATGGCATTATTAAAACTCTCTTGTTCTCTTATGTCATCTCTGATATTTCTCTCCACCTCATCTATCGCATTGTTAAGCTGCCGGTATTCTCTTTGCGCGCCTGAAATATCCATACGTCTTACGGCACTGTTTAACGTATTCTGTCTTTGCAAAGCTGAGTTAAGCTGTCCCCTCAGTCTTTCAAGCTGATTATTTACTCTGTTTGCTCCGATATCGTCAATGCTTTCATTCTCAATATTTTGTATTGAGGTTCTCAGACTCAATATTCTTTGATTAACCGCCTCTATATCAGCTATCATATTGTCAGGAATTAAATCCATATTATTAGCTAAACTGTCAATTTGTGTTTGATTGTTCATAAGATTTCTCATTTGACTGTCAAGGTCACTTAATTCTTGTCTGTAACGCTCAATACCATAAGTATCAAATACTTCTAAATTATTTTGTGTATTCCAATTAAGCGGGGACGGCTGAGGCGGTTCCGGTGGCTGAGGTGGTTCCGGTGGTTCTGGTACCTCTGGAATATTCGGTGTTGGCATATCAGGCATTTCAGGAAAATTTATGTCTGGTATATCATTAAA
>CATJCJ010000242.1 GCA_949738935.1 uncultured Eubacteriales bacterium
GAGGCATACAATCAGCTTATTTTTGCTATTGATAATTTTAAAAATTACGCTGATAAAATTATGAGTTTATAAAAAATGGAGGTAGAAAAATGTATAAAGTGACAGACAAAAAATACGAAAAATTAGGTGATACAACCTGTAAAAAAATTGGAGATACGGTTTATATTGTCAGAGCATACGCAAATAAAAACGCAACAAAAACAGCACAGGAACTTTTAATGGAAATCGGTGAGCAGAGATTGAGAAAAGACCTTGAAAGCGGAGAATTTTACAGGAGGCTGACTGATGCGGAACAAAAATCCTAATGGTTTTGGAATTATCTCAAAATCGGTTATGCTTGATAAAAATCTTCACATAATCGCAAAGGCTCTCTATGCGTATCTTAGCGTTTATGCTGACGGCGATAAAAAATGTTTTCCAACACGTCAAAAAATGCAGAATGACTTAAATATTTCACAAGATACAATAAGCAAGTATCTGAAACAGCTTGAAAATTGCGGTTACATAGAGAGAATAAGCGAGAGAAATAAAGGCAAATTTACTCATAACGCTTATAAAATTACCGTTAAAAATTCCATTATTAATTTTACTGTTGATGAGTCTGAAACAAGCAATCTCAAAGATTACTACAAGAAAAATATAAACGCCGATATGAAGCCTTTTGAGGAAAAACAGATAGAGCAATGGCTTAATGAGGGCTATGCGAAAGATTTAATTATGGAGTGCATAAACATTGCTGTCAAAAATAATAAACCTACACTGAATTATGTTTGCGGAATAATCAGAAATCTGAGCAAATCAAGTATAAAAACTCTTGATGAATATAATCGTCACGAACAGCAGCGTAAGGGTGAAACAAAAAATAAATTCATTGAAAACAGCAGTGAAAGCGAGAAATCAAAACTTAATGGATTGTAATACTATAATTAAATTTTAGTAATAGTCATTTTAATCGTTTGTCATCGTCATTTTTATAATTAAAAAATAGCGTCAGAACGAAGGAGGAAAAGAAAATGAATTTAACAAAAATAACAGCAAAAATAGAAAAACAATCTGATAAAACAGAAATTTTTAATGATAAAGTCTTAAAAAAATGTCAAAAGGACTGTGATGCACTTAATGCGGATATAGGTGATTACAATAAGGCTGATGGATATAACTGCGATATCTGTAAAAATAAAGGGTTTGTGTTTTTCCCAAAAAGCTACAGTGACAAATACAATATTTGCTCTCGTGAATGTAAGTGTATGAATAAAAGACGTATGTTAAGACATTTAAAAAAAAGCGGTCTTGACAGCAATAAGATTTTGGAAGAACTGACTTTTAAAAAATTTATCGTAAAGAACCTCTGGCAAAAAATATAAAGACAACAGCAAAAAAATTTTTAGAAAGTGAAAACTGCTGGTTATATACAGGCGGACAATCAGGCTGCGGAAAAACTCATATTTGTACAGCGATATGCAGTGAATTTTTAAATCAGGATAAATCAGTTTTTTATATGCTGTGGGCAAACGAATCAAAAAATTTAAAAAACACAATAAACGATTATGAAAAACATAATGAGTTACTCGACAGATGTCAAAAAGCAGACGTTTTATATATTGACGATTTTTTCAAAAACGGAAAA
>CATJCJ010000243.1 GCA_949738935.1 uncultured Eubacteriales bacterium
CTTTTTTTACATACAAATATTTTACTGTACTGTTGAAATTTAAGAAAAAGTATGATAAGATTGTTTTAGTGATGCAGAAAAATTATGTTGGTGTAAGGAAAGGGGAATTTTTATCGCAAAAAAATTTATATTTTTATATTATGCATATTGATATAGTAATTACACTTTAAAGGTTACAAAAAAATAATTTTACTTGCATGGGCTGCAAATTGCTTCGCAATTCGCTTATCGCCCAGCAGTGCTTACGCACTTGTAAAATATTTTTTTGTTATAATTTAAGTGTAATTACTATAAGTTGTAGTCCGTATCTGTATGTGTTTTAGATGAAGACGAGGCATACTGCGAAAAGAAAGTATATGTAGGCTATAATGTATATTTGTTCGAAACACATGATGGAAAAATCGGGGCAATAAAAGACGACAAAATCATTGTTGAACCGGAATATGCACTGCTCTGTTCAATTATGGCAGAAGATACGGGTATATCCCCGCATATATATTGTTGTAGGATAACAGAAGCTTCGGGTTCAAATATTATAGTGAGTAAAAACGGCAATAAATATTCATCTCACAATATTTGTTACATAAAAAGGCACATAGGAGAAAAAACGGAGTTTACCGATAATAAGACAATATACACATAAATACCAATTTACAGGAGGAATTAATAACTATGAAAAAATTTATTGAAATATTTGAGGTGCTTGTATTTACATTAATTTTAAGTATTACGGCATATTGTTCTGACAATTGGAAATCAGACTACAAATCTGTCGAAGAAAATCCCGACAGCAAGACATATGTATGTACAAAAACTGTTGACAGAGGACTCAACGAAGATATATCCCCTTACAGATATTATTTAACGGACAAAAACGGTAATGTCATATTTGAAAGCGAGGACGAAATAACACCAACGGACGACCCTGACAGATATATACTGTATACATATAATTACAGAGAGGCATATATAACGAACGCAAAAGGAGAACAGATAGGAGAAAGATATAGAAGCATAAGCAAATTAAAAGGGAAGAATGCTTATATAGTAGATAAAACAGAAGATGAATACAACAATTGTGGAATTATAGATGATGCGGGCAATGAAATTGTGCCGTGTAAATATAGTTTAATAAGGGAAGAGGAAAAATTCGGGGATGGATTATATGAAGTATTTCAATGGAAATATTCAGATGATCTGTGCGGAATTATGGACGAAAATTTAAATTTTTTGCTTCCCGTTGAATATAATGAGATAATAAAAATTGGCGAAAAATCTTTTTACGCGATAAAATACAAAGGGGAAAATCAGTTCGATTGGTACAAAGTGGAAAACGGTCAGATAAATTTTTACAAAACTACAAATTGGCGGTGTGCATATGATGAATTTGTCGATAAAAATCCAATTATGATATATAGAGAGGATTCCGGAATAGTGGGTTATCGTTACGGCATAGCGGATATCAATTTGAATATTATTGTTGAGCCTAAATATGATGATATTGACATAGGCGATTACAGTATTGTTCAGTACGGCAGCACAGACAGCATATCAGATAAAGGCTTCAGAACACAATATAATGGAAAATTCGGTATTATTGACGATAAAGGAAACGAAATTTTGAAATGTGAATACGATAAAATAATAAGGGGGGTACACGGCGGATTTATATGTATAAAAGACAATAAAAAATATATATACGGCTTTGATACCGAAATAACAGAACCTAATTGCAGCGATTGGGCAAGAGACAGCATAATAAGCGGCAATTTTTATGGAATAGTGCCTGAAGAAATAAACAGCGACTTTAAAAAGAATATTACAAGAAAAGAATTTTGTAGGCTTGTTACCGATACATTCATGACGCTTACGGCAATAAATATGGAGTTTTATGAAAAAGCTTTGGCAGACCCGTTTAAGGATACCGATGATAAGTATGTTCTGCTTGCTTACCATTTATCAATAGTAAAAGGCAAAGAAAAGGACAAATTTTGTCCCGATGAAATAATAACAAGGCAGGAAGCAGCGGTTATGCTTGCTAATTTTGTAAAACTCATAGGATATACAGACCTCAGCGCAAAAAAAGTCAATTTTATAGATGAGCAATATTTTGCTGACTGGGCAAAAGAAAGTATATATAAAATGGTTAATTTTAAGGACAAAAATGGTATATCTGTGATGTCTGAAACAATGGACGGAAAATTTTCGCCTTGGTATGGTTATAGCCGTGAACAAGCTATAACAAATATGGTAAGAATATATGATAATTACAGAAATATTTTTACAAACACTTATCAATGGCTTAAGAATAAAGAGTCCAAAAGTTCCGAAGAGTCCGAAAATTCTGAAAGTCAAGAGAAGACAAGAACTCCGATAGAGGGTCTTGACGGCGCTTACATTGTACCGGACGATTCAGGCTTTTATGTAAACATTGTAAATGAAAAAGGTGAAAAGCTTATTAATACGAATTTCAGAGAAGTTGATACAAAATTAAGTCCCGGAAATATGCTCGTTGTATATTATCCTGAAGGTATACAGAATAAAAGCGGCGGAGTATTGAGCACAGATTTCAGAATAATTGTTCCTAGAAACGGTTACGGTAAGCCGATATTTTGGGAAAGCAACGGAAAAATATATATTGAGGTTCAAAGCACTATAGGCGGCGGCAATCCCGAATATTACGATACTGACGGAAATATTGTAAACAAGCCTAATGACCTTAAGGCCGCGGAAAATAACCCCTATGACAATTCAAACGACAATAACAAAAAACCGTCTGAAACTCAATGCAATATAGATAATTCTTACAGCAAATGGGCGGAGGAAAGTATAAAAAAAGCAATATCTCTGGGAATTGTTCCTGAAAATATACAGTCAAAATATACCGATAAAATAACAAGAGGAGAATTTTGTCGGCTTGCTGTTCAAGCCTATATGTCAAAAATGGGAAACAAAGTTGATACAGAAGCGGAATCACCTTTTATCGATGTTGATAATGCATATATAACAAGCGCTTACAAATTAAAAATAGTTGCAGGTGTAGGAAATAATAAGTTTGCCCCGAATAATGATATAACAAGACAGGAAGCGGCAGTTATGCTCAATAATCTGGCTTCCGCAACAGGCGTAAACAACAATACACCCAAAAAAGAAAAATTCATAGACGAAGACCATTTCGCCGTATGGGCAAAAAAAGAAATATACAGTGTTGCAGGCATAAAAAGCGGTGACACTTATGTTATGGTTGGTACGGAGCCGCAAAAATTTTCGCCCTGGATGAATTATACAAGGGAACAGGCAATAGCTACAGTTTACAGGCTTTATAATTGTGAAACATCGGGAAATATAGGGGAAAATTTGAAATATACTTTGAACGTTGATAAAAAAACAGTTACGATAAGCGGCGGCGGAGCTTTAAACTATAATCCCGAAAATATGCCGTACAATGAGGAAAATATTGAAAATATTATTATTGAAAACGGTGTAACAAGTATTAATCACAGTGCTTTTTACGGACACAAAACTTTAAAAAGCATAGTAATTTCCGACAGTGTAAAATATATCGGCGCCCAATCGTTTGTAAAGTGCAAAAGTCTGGAAAATGTGACGATTTCAAACAGTGTTGCTACTATCGAAAATTATATGTTTGCTGGCTGCACAAGTTTGAAAAGCATAGTAATTCCTGATAGAGTAACAACATTGAGCCATTATATTTTTAATGGCTGTACCGCTCTGGAGAGCATAACCGTACCGGAAAGCGTAACAGTAATAGACGATATGACTTTCAGTGGCATAAATCCTACAGCGACAATATACTGTGTAAAAGGTTCAGCGGCTGACAACGCAAACCTTTATCCCGAAGGCTGTAAAATTTCATATATTTCTTAAGTGATTGAAAAGACTGGTTTTGTAATAAGAAAAATTATATGCCTGGTTATTTTTGTATCTGTTTTTTCTGTAAAACGGCTTTTGCCGAAAATGAGAAAATCTTGGAGTACTAGCGGAAATATATCTGAAGATTATTACGAAACTGGTTCGGATATAATCGGGAAATGGGAACGTTTTTTGGCAGACAATACGGAATATTATTGGTACTCAAATAATCCTGAACATTTTGAACAGGAATGTAGCCAATTTTGGACAGATAGAGAAAATGCTGAAATAACATATAAAAGTACAAGTCCAAGAGTAACAAGCAAGGTTGTATATATAAACTTAAATAACGTGAGTTCAATGAAATATAAAACTCGCAGGACTCTGTCCCCACTCTGCAAGCCCTTTAAAAAGGGCTTGATCCTAAACTTTATCAGTAAAAACTACGTTTTTGCACCTGTTTTCATAATTTTTTGTTTGACATAAGTCTTCTGCACAAGGCGCGTACGCACTTTATGTCGAAAAAACATAAGAAATTCTTATCGAACTCACGTTAAATAATAAAAATAATTCGAATTTATCGGATAAATCCGTTGTCAAAACAAATTTGCCCTCAGCTTGGGCCAAAGCGGAAGTAAATACAGCTGAAATCAGCGGTTTAGTTCCCGATGAATTATGCTCAAAATATACCGAACCTATAACACGCAAAGATTTTTGCAAGATTATTATAAATAACCCTTGCTATCAGAAATGAAGAAATTATTAAATCAACAGATATTTCAAATTTAAACTATATAGATTATGACGACATATCAGTAAAACAAGCCTCCACTTTGGGTATAGTAAGCGGTATCGGAAATGATAAATTTAACCCTAATGGAAAAATAACAAGGCAAGAAGCTGCAAGAATGTTATACACAGCGGCGACAATTTCCCAGTGGAATCCGGATTTTGAAAAATATTTTGACTGGAAATTTATTGAAAACAACAAATATATTGATTTTCCACACAGTTTTACAGATGTTAAAGAGACTGATTATTATAAAAAAACCGACACGGTTGATGTAACAAATTCTGATTATCCTATAATAGTTGGAATCGGATAGGAATGTTAAGAATTTACCATAAACAACAAAAATATTACGATAATATACAAAAGTACAAATACAAAATCAATAAAAAAGTTATA
>CATJCJ010000244.1 GCA_949738935.1 uncultured Eubacteriales bacterium
TAGTTTTGATAAGTCAGAATATGATAGTTTTTGCCGAGGATAATAAGTCCGGCGCTCAGAAAGAGTTTAATAGTTATTCTTCTTATGATGATTTAAGTACGGGTATGGCTCTTAAAACTCAGACGCCTCCGTTGACCCCAATAATTGGATTGGATAACTGTTATATTTTAGATAACGCGCAATATAAACTTATAGTGGACTCGAACGGAAAACAGCTTGTTGATATGGAATTTAGAGATATTGATACCAAATTAAGTCCGGGGAATACGCTTGTTGTGTGGTATCCTGTTGGTATGGCTGATTTAAGAGTGGGAGTTTTAAATAAAGATTTGGAGGTAATAGTTCCTAATAAGGACTATGGAGGAACACCTGAGTTTATAGAAAGCGGAGGAAATGTTTATATTAAGGTTTTCAACGCTATAACGGGGGAGAGTCCTGTTTATTATGATTTGAACGGAAATGAACTTGATAAATCAAAAGTATCTGAAATAGTATCTAAAAGCGCGCCTTTGAAAGCTGATAACTCATACAGCAAATGGGCTGAGGAAAGTATAATAAAATCAATTAAAGAGGGATTGATTCCTGAAAGTCTTCAGTCAAAATATACTGATAAAATTACAAGACGGGAGTTTTGTCAGCTTGCTGTGCAAACTTATATATCTAAAACAAGCAATAAAATTGATATGACTGTAAAGACGCCGTTTATAGATGTTGACGATGTTTATATAACAACAGCCTATAACTTAAAAATTGTGTCAGGCGTGGGAGATAATAAATTCGCTCCAAATAATAATATCACTCGCCAAGAAGCGGCTGTTATGCTTAATAACCTCGCTAATGTTCTTAGAATTGATACAAATACTCCTAAAACAGAAAAATTTATTGATGAAAAGTATTTCGCCGCTTGGGCGAAAAATGAGATATATAATGTCACAGGAATAAAAAGCGGGGATACTTTTGTTATGGTTGGAACTGAACCCAATAAATTTTCACCTTGGATGAATTATACAAGAGAACAGGCTATCGCGACTATGTGGAGATTATATAATTGTGAGGAAATGAAGCTGTTTTATGACGGACAATATCTCCAGCTCACAAGTGAAGCGCAGGAAGTATATGGTGATTGGTTATATTATAAGATTAGTAAAGGTAATTATATAGATGAGCCTGATATAGATGAGACTGGTAAGGATTTTGAGATAATTTATAGTTTGGTACGTATAAAGAAAGACGGAAGTGACAGAGAGACTCTTGTTTCAAACAAAGGCGGTCTTAGTTATGTGATGATTAAAGATGATTATTTATATTATGTTTTATTTGATGAAAACGCCTATCATACTGACTATAAAATGAAACTTGATAAAAGTGAGATAACAGAAATCACGGAAGATGAAATGGAAGAAGCGGTACAATATAGTAATAAAACAGTTCATAATGAAAAATATAATTTTTTCCCTAAAATGGTCAATTTTGATGGAAAAAGTTTCAGTTTTTATTTGACAAGAAGCGATTTAAACGGAGAAAATGAAAAAAGGCTTTATGATGAACCTATTAGCGGACAAGTTGTACTTTATGATAATTATGTATATTTTATCTCAATGTATAATAAAATTATTGTTGATGGAGCTGAAGGGGGATTTGAATATACAAAAGATATTATGAGAGCTGACTTTGATGGTAATGTTGAGAATTTAACAAAAAATGACCAAAATGACCTTGATGTCAGCGAAATTGTGAAAATAGAGGATAATACAATTTTTTATAGAAGAGAGGGAGATACTATATCTATATCTCCTTCAGATAGTGACCTTTTGTATTCAATGTCAGTTGATGGAAGTAATAATAAACTTATTTATTAGAATTTTTGAATAATAAACCTTTTATACTTTGCCTGATTTTCCTTAAATACTTTTTGGATATTTTAGGAAAATCAGGATTTGGATGATAAGAAAATCTGCTACAAATCTATACGGCTTAGATTATTAGTTCTATTATTTAACAGGGGTGATATTTTTATCTTTAAGTACAACATCGTGAGCTCCGCCTTCTACAATGCTTGTTGATGAAACAAGGGTGATTTTTGCTTTTTCCTGAAGTTCAGGAATTGTTAAAGCGCCGCAGTTGCACATTGTTGAGCGGACTTTACTTAATGTAAGGCTTACATTATCGTGGAGACTTCCGGCGTATGGAACATAAGAGTCAACACCTTCCTCAAATGAAAGTTTGCTTGCTCCTCCCATATCATATCTTTGCCAGTTTCGCGCTCTCGCTGAACCCTCTCCCCAATATTCTTTCATATAGTTTCCGTTTACCGCAACTTTATTTGTCGGACTTTCATCAAATCTTGAGAAGTATCTTCCAAGCATAACAAAATCGGCGCCCATAGCCAAGGCTAAAGTAATGTGATAGTCGTGAACAATTCCGCCATCGGAGCATATTGGAATGTAAATTCCTGTTTCTTTATAATATTCGTCTCTTGCCGCGGCGACTTCTATTACCGCTGTCGCCTGACCTCTTCCTATTCCTTTTTGTTCCCTTGTTATGCATATTGAACCGCCGCCAATTCCGATTTTTATAAAATCAGCTCCGGCTTTCGCAAGAAATAAGAAACCATCTTTATCAACAACATTTCCCGCTCCAACTTTTACTTTGTCACCATATTTTTCACGAATATAATCTATTGTTAGCTTTTGCCACTCTGAAAAACCCTCTGATGAATCGATACATAATACATCAGCTCCGGCTTCTACAAGTGCGGGAACTCTCTCGGCGTAATCTCTTGTGTTGATTCCAGCGCCCACAATATATCTTTTTTGTGAGTCTAAAAGTTCAATTGGGTTTTCTTTGTGGGAATCATAGTCCTTTCTAAAAACAAAAGCCACAAGTCTTCCCTCTGAGTCGATAATTGGAAGTGAGTTTAGTTTGTTATCCCATATTATATTATTCGCTTCTTTTAGACTTGTGCCTTCTTTTGCGTATATAAGGTTTTCAACGGGAGTCATAAAATTTTTTACAAGTTCTGAACGTTCCATACGGCTTATTCTGTAATCTCTTCCTGTCACAATTCCTATAAGTTTTCCGTTTGAGGTTCCATCCTCAGTTACAGCGACAGTTGTGTGACCTGTTTTTTCTTTTAAATCAAGAATATCTTGTAAAGTCTGGTCTGGTCTGATATTGGAATCACTCGCGACAAAACCCGCTTTATAATTTTTTACTCTTTTTACCATCTCGGCCTGGTTTTCTATTGTCTGGGAGCCATATATAAATGAAATTCCTCCTTCTCTAGCGAGAGCGATTGCCATTTTGTCATCTGATACGGACTGCATAATCGCTGATACAAGTGGAATGTTCATTGAAAGAGGAGATTCTTCTCCTTTTTTAAATTTTACTATTGGGGTTTTTAATGAGGCGTTTGCCGGGGTGCATTCGGCTGATGAATAGCCTGGCACAAGCAGGTATTCACTGAAAGTGTGTGACGGTTCATTAAAATAATATGCCATTTTTCATACTCCTTTTCTGTTAGTGTGAGAATTACTGTTAATAATATTATTAAAAATTATACATATTTTTTTATAAAAGTCAATAGTTTTTGAAAAAATTACTTATTGTCATTTTTTTTGTATAAAAATCGGCTTACGGTTTGTATTTTGTACGATGAAACCGTAAGCCTTGAAATCTTAAACAGATTAGTAATTTTGAAAAAATATTTTAAATATTTTATTTAAGGGAATCTACTGAACCGAGAACGTTTTTGATTTTTCCCTCAACAAGGTTTTGGATAAGAACCCTCGCGTCTCCAAGATATCCTCTTGGGTCGAAAGCGTCAGGTTTTTCAGCCATAGCTTTTCTTATAGCGGCGGTCATAGCGAGTCTTATGTCAGTATCCATATTTATTTTACAAACAGCCATTGAAGCCGCTTTTCTTAACATATCGTTTGGAATTCCTTTTGCTCCGTTTATTTTTCCGCCAAAGTCGTTGCACATTTTTACACAATCGGCGTCAACTGAAGACGCTCCGTGAAGAACAATTGGATATTTAGCGAAGCCGGCGGCCTCAAGCTTTTTGGTGATTGTCTCAAGTCTGTCAAAATCGAGCTTTGGCTCACCTTTAAATTTGTAAGCGCCATGGCTTGTACCAATAGCGATAGCGAGAGAATCAACGCCTGTTCTCTGAACGAAGTCAACAGCTTGGTCTGGGTCTGTGTAAGTAGCGTTTGCCGCGTCAACTTTTACTTCGTCCTCAACGCCGGCGAGTTTTCCAAGTTCAGCCTCAACAACAACACCCTTATCATGAGCGTATTTAACAACTTCGATTGTTTTCGCTACATTTTCCTCATATTCATAATGAGAACCGTCAAACATAACAGAAGTAAATCCCGCAGCGATGACTTCTTTTACTGTCTCAAAATCAGGACCATGGTCAAGATGAAGAGCGATATCAATTCCTGTTTCATCAATAGCGGCGTCAACCATTCCTTTTAAATACTTAGGACCAGCATATTTGAGAGCGCTTTTTGAAACCTGAAGAATACAAGCGGAATTTAAAGCCGCGGCAGCTCTTGTTACACCTTGAATAATTTCCATGTTGTTAATGTTGAAAGCTCCGATTGAGTATTTTCCATCAAAAGCTTTTTCAAACATTTTTGTACTTGTTACTAATGCCATAATTTAATAACCCCTTTCCGGTTTTTTTTGATTTAATAATCGATGGCCGGGTTTAGAAAATCTAACCATTGCCTTAAATACATTATAATATAAAAAGGATATTTTTACAATGGGAATTTTTAAAATATTCTTTTTTTAATAATTTTTGATTAAATTTCCGGTTGTTTGTTATCTTTTCTGTTTTGGGGGAGTTTTGTCGATATTATATCCATTACTTTATTTGGAAGTTCATTTATTTCATCTTTTGTTAATCCTTTTGTTGGGATTGGGTCATGGACATATACATCAACTCTCGCAGGGGTTATTTTTCCGCCGTTTTGCTCCATAATTTTATATGAGCCGTCTAGAGTTACAGGGACTATAGCAACCTTTGATTTTGTCGCCAATTTAAATGAGCCATGTTTAAATTGGCGCATTTCATCGCATTGACTTCTTGTTCCCTCAGGAAAAACAACAAGAGAATGTCCGTTTTTTAGGACGTCAATTCCCTCTAAAATTATTTTTAATGATTGTTTTATATCGTTTCTGTCCATAAATATACAATGAATATATTTCATCCATTTTCTTACTATAAGAGCTTTTGTCATCTCGATTTTTGCCACAAATCCTGTGTTTTTTTCAATTGACGCCATAAATATAGCAATATCAAAGTTTCCTTGATGGTTGCTCATGAAAAGTACAGGATCGTCTTTTGGTATTTTTTCTTGATTATGTACTACTATATTGGCGCCGCTTACTTTCATTCTTTTTTTTGCCCATTTTGTGGTTATTTTAAAAGCATATTCGTCAAGCTCTTTATATTTTCCTTGCTTTTCCAGTATTTTCGCTTTTATCAGATAAATTGAACTGAAACCTATTGAGATTATGAAACTTGC
This sequence comes from uncultured Eubacteriales bacterium, assembly GCA_949738935.1. Lineage (GTDB taxonomy): Bacteria > Bacillota > Clostridia > Lachnospirales > CAG-274 > MGBC114079. The sequence goes on from CATJCJ010000244.1 coordinate 5,541, forward strand.
GAACCAATAAATACTTCTTAAACTTTTAAACATTGTTATTACCTCCTTGTAAAATTTTTTTGTTTTTAAAAGTTTCTTATAGCCTGAAAGGAGATACTTTTTGTATCTCCTTATGATTTTTGTAATTATTTCTTTTTGACTTTAAATTTTTCTTTTGGTGGGGTGTAGAAAAAATCATCTCCCGGAACTGCGCCGCCTATAGAGTCTGGATTTAAACTTAGAAGTTCCGCAAGAAAATTTGTTGCAGAAGTCTTCATCTCATCTTCGTCTGTGTAAACAATATTAAAGTTTGGAATTGCTTTTTCAGCTATTTGGGCTGTTGAGATTATTTTGAATTTCTCGGCAAGTTTTGCTGTCTCGTGAGTATTCTCATTTAGTTTTGTTATTGAGTCATAGTATTCCTGAAGAAAATGTCCAAATACACGAGGATGTTTTTCAGCGTATTTTTTTCGAACGGCTATACAGCTTTCCGTCATTGGAGAATCTGAAATATCATTCCAGTTTTCGGCAAGATTTACAGCGATTCTTAGGTTTGGATTTTTTGACATTGCCGTTGAGATATATGGCTCGGAAAGAACTCCTATGCTTGCCTCACCTGATGCCATTAATGTTTCAAGTTCCGCTGGTTCTTTATATTCTACTTTTATATTGTCAACAGAGTTTTTATCTAGAATATATTTTAAAATATCCTCAGAAACGGCTTTGTCTTTTATCGCGTATATTGTTTTATTTGATAAATCTTTTATTGATTTTATTGTGTTTCCGTTTTCCAGAATATAAAGATTTCCAAGAGAGGTTATTGCCGCGATTTGAACATCTCCGTTTGTTTTGTTATATAGTATTGCCGCTATATTTGTGGGGATTGCCGCGATTTGTATCTCATCGTTTGAGAATTTTTTTATAAGTTCGTCAATTGAGTCGGATACAGTGAAATTATAAGCGTTGTATGCTTCTTCTTTTTCCTCAAGTTCCATAAGATTTAACAATCCTACACCCATTGAACCTTTTAAACTTCCCAGATAGACATTTGAGGTTGGAAAGTTTTCGGTTTCTTCTTCAGTTTCAGAGGAATTGTCGTTAATTTCTATTTGTATTTCATCGTCAGTGCTGTCACAGCCGCTGAGAGAAAGTGCTGTCGCTGAGAGTAAGAGAACGCTAATTAGTTTAAAAATTTTCATAATTTTATTGCCTCCTAAGTCTTAACATAGTACAGATGAATTCAAAGTATATGTTTTTTTCAGATGTTTCCATAATCATAATTTTAATTGTATATATAAGGTTTGTCAAGAAAATCTCAAAAAAACCTGAAAGTTAAAACAATATATTGTTTGATACGTATTTTAAAAAATAATTATTTAAAAAAGTTATCAAATTCATCTTCAAGTTCAGCTGAGTTTTCGCTTATTATTAGTATTACATAGTTATCTTTTGTCTTTAATACATGGTCACTTAATTTTTTGGATTCGGAAGAGTTGTCCTCCCAAGAAGATATAAGACCGGAAACTTCGTTTGCTATCGCTTTCTCTATATTTTCGACTGACGCTCCTCCTTTAGTTTTCGCTAAAATTATTTTGTCGGAGTTCTCATTTTTTGTTGCGTATACAAAACCGTCTTCTATGTCGTCTATTGAGATTCCATATTGTTGAGCTGTTTTTATATCTTTCAAATCATCGGTTGTTGAGTTTTCAAAGTTTGCTTTTGAGATTAGTTTGCTTTGCATGTCTGAGAAATTTATGTCATTTTCCGATTTATCTCTTTGACATCCTGAAAAGGCTGATATTATAAATATTATTGTTAATATTGAAATTATTTTTTTTGTCATTTTTACCCTCCTATGAAAATAACTTTTTATTTTTTATGTTTTTCTTTATTTGCTTTAGTTTTTCATATAATTGAAAAAATTATGTATTTATATTCACTTACTTTGCCGTGATTGAATATTTTAAATTATGGGAAAAAATTCCGGGGCAGTACTCTCCGTTTATATAGATTGACAATATTGACAAATTTAAATTTTTGTGTGTTGTCGTGATTTTTTTGTTTTACACATCCGGATGTATTATATAATAATTTGTGGAATTTCTAGTGAGAACCAATAAAAATTCCTTAATGTATCGAATTTTTATTGGTTTGATGTAAATTGAATTGTTTTCGGTTGTTTTTATGATTTTTTAGATATTTTAGCCGTATAAAGATATTCAAATTCTTTGAACAGTTAAAATTTCAAGCAGTTTTAATATAGTTACACAGTTTTCAGATATGCCCTGAATAATAAATTTATTTTATTTAGTTTACGCTTTTCATAGATTTTTTTGGAGTTATTTGGTATTATATATTTTAGGACTACCAAATAATTGCGGATAACGGTAAAAAATATTTATGATAGAGAGGGATTATTTTATGGATAAAGAATATTATGAGGAACTTGAGGAAAGAAAAAATAAAATATTAGGGTTTATAAATGATGAACAGTATACTCCCATGAAAGCTGTTGATATGGCGCTCATTCTTCAGGTTCCGGGAAAAGACAGGCTTGATTTTGAGAAAATTCTTAAAAAACTTGAAAAAGATGGGGAGATTGTCATTACAAAAAAAGGTAAAATAATGACTCCCGAACAACTGAACATTATTAGCGGTACTTTTATAAGCCATGCTAATGGTTTTGGCTTTGTTGTTCCCGATAAAGGCATTGGAGGTGATATTTTTATTCCGGTGTACGCTTTGAACGGCGCTATGCATAAAGATAAAGTGTGGTGTAAAATTGTAAATGTGGAGGGAAAACGCCCTGAGGGAGAAATTATTAGGGTCATTGAGAGAGGAATGAATATAATTGTCGGAACTTTTGAGAAAACAAAAGGTTTTGGCTTTGTTATTCCTGATGATAAAAAGGTCTCTCAAGATATTTTTGTTCCTAAAGAACGCTCAAGGGGTGCTGTTTCAGGTCATAAGGTTGTTGTTAAGATAGTTAAACCGCCTGAAAATGGAAAAAGCCCGGAAGGGATTGTTACGGAAATTATTGGACATATTAATGACCCGGGAGTTGATATTATTTCAATTATTAAACAATTTGAACTTCCTATTGATTTTCCTGATGAAGTTTACAGGGAAACTCAAAAAATAGATGATGAGGTTGATTCTTTTAATATTGGAAACAGAAAAGATTTGAGGGATGTCCTTATGGTTACGATTGACGGGGAAGACGCCAAAGACCTTGATGACGCTGTTTCGGCTGAAAAACTTTCAAATGGTAATTTTAAATTGGGGGTTCATATCGCGGATGTCTCAGAGTATGTAAGAGAAAGTTCGGCTCTTGATAAAGAGGCTCTTAAAAGAGGGACAAGCGTTTATCTTGTTGACCGTGTTATTCCTATGCTTCCTCATAAACTCTCAAATGGAATTTGCTCTCTTAACGCGGGAGTTGACAGATTTGCTTTAAGCTGTATTATGGAGATTGATAAGAATGGAAAAGTGATTTCTCATGAGATTACTGAGTCAATTATACAGGTTGACAAGCGTATGAGTTATACGGTTGTCAATGATTTGCTTACAAATTCAAATTCCGGGTATTTTGAGGATAATAAAGAGTTTATGCGATTGTTTAAAGACCTTGAGGAATTGAGGGATATTCTTCTTGAAAAAAGAGTTAAACGAGGGGCTGTGGAATTTGAGTTTACAGAGGCAAAAATTATTTTGGATGAAAATGGTGTTCCGACTGATATTAAACCCTATGAGAGAAATGTGGCTACAAGTATTATTGAGGAATGTATGCTGGTTTGTAATGAGACTATCGCTGAGCAGTTTTTCTGGCTTGAGGTTCCTTTTGTTTTTAGGTCTCATTCTGAGCCTGACAGTGAAAAAGTTCAGAAACTCTCAGAGTTTGTGGCAAAGCTTGGCTATAAGATAAAAGGTTCGTCAACTCATCCGAAATCTTTTCAAAAGGTTCTTTCTCAGGCAAAAAATACTCCTGAGGATGTTATAATTAACAGAGTTGTTTTGAGAAGCCTTAAACAAGCTCGATATACCGCTCAAAATGAGGGGCATTTTGGACTTGCCGCGAAATATTATTGTCATTTTACATCACCTATAAGAAGATATCCTGACCTTGAGATTCATAGAATTATAAAAGAGTATCTAAATGGTAATCTTAATGAGAAAAGAATAAGAAGTTTGAGTAAGAAAACTCCTGAGATTGCCAGAATATCTTCCGTTCGTGAAAGAACCGCTGAGGACGCTGAAAGAGAAACTGAAAATCTGAAAAAAGTCGAGTTTATGGCAAATAAAGTTGGGTTAATTTTTGATGGGATTATTTCGGGAGTAACTAATTGGGGAATTTATGTTGAGTTGCCGAATACGGTTGAGGGGCTTATCGCTGTAAGAAATATGATGGATGATTATTATATTTATGATGAGGAAAATATGAGATATATTGGGGAGCGCACAAATAAAGTTTTCTCTCTTGGGGACAGAGTGAAAGTTAAGCTTATTAGGGCCAATATTGAGGAGAGAAATTTGGATTTTGAGTTTGTGACAGATTTTGATGAAAGTGATTTGGAAGAGGGTGAGTGATATGCTTTCAAAAGTGATTTCAGGCGCTCTTTTGGGAATTGATGGATATATTGTTGAGACAGAGGTTGATATAAGTCAGGGATTGCCTTGTTTTGAGATTGTGGGACTTCCTGACTCAGCCGTTAAAGAGTCTAAAGAAAGAGTCAGAACGGCTATTAGAAATTCGGGGCATAATTTTCCCGTTAAAAGAATTACTGTGAATCTGGCTCCGGCTAATACAAGAAAAGAAGGTCCGTCTTTTGATTTGCCTATCGCTGTTGGTATTTTGTCATGTATTGATAAAATAAAAAAAGAAAAATTGAAAAACGTGTTTTTCGCGGGAGAGTTATCTCTTGACGGCGGAATTAAAGCTGTTTCAGGTGTTTTGCCTCTTGTTTACAGTGCCTTTAACTCGGGTATAAGAAAATGTGTCGTTCCTTTTGACAACGCCAAGGAGGCGGCTCTTGTCAAAGGAATGGAGGTTATTGGGGCAAAATCCCTGAATGAGGTTATTGGTTATTTTAAAGGGGAAAATATTTCCCCGACTATTGTGGATTTTGATGAGCTTTTCTCGGAGCATAACGAGGATTTTGATGATTTTGATTTTGCCGATGTCAAAGGACAAGAGAATGTAAAAAGAGCTTTGGAGGTTGCCGCCGCGGGTCTTCATAATATTTTGATTATTGGCCCGCCCGGAACGGGGAAAACTATGATGGCGAAAAGGATTCCTTCTATTCTCCCGAATTTGACTTTTGAGGAGAGTATTGAGATTACAAAGATTTATAGTGTTTCGGGACTTTTGAAAGAAAAAAACGCGCTCGTGAGAAAAAGACCTTTTCGCTCTCCTCACCATACTATCTCAAATTCCGCTATGGTTGGGGGTGGAAGAATTCCTAAACCGGGAGAGGTAAGTTTATCTCATAACGGCGTTTTGTTTCTTGATGAGCTTCCGGAGTTTAACAGAAATGTTCTTGAGGAACTCAGGCAGCCTCTTGAGGATAGAAATGTTACTATATCACGAGTGAACGGAACTATGACTTTTCCGGCGAATATAATGGTTGTAGCCTCTATGAATCCCTGTCCATGCGGATATTATGGGTATTCTGAAAAATGTAATTGTTCTGAGAAAGCTATAAGAAAATATCTTGGGAAAATAAGCGGGCCCTTGATGGACAGGCTTGATATTCAGGTTGAGGCTTCTTCTGTTGAGTATAAAGATTTAAGCGGTTCGCAAAAAGGTGAGGCGTCCGCCAAAATCAAAGAAAGAGTTTTAAAAGCTCATGAAATTCAGAAAAAACGATATAAAAATGAGAATATTTATTTTAATTCCGCCCTTTCGGCTGCGCAAATTGAAAAATATTGTCACCTTGGGACAGTTGAGAGGGAGCTTATAAAAAACGCTTTTGAGCGCTTTAATTTGAGCGCGAGAGCTTATCATAAAATTCTTAAAATCGCCAGAACTATCGCTGATTTGGCGCAATGCGAGAATATTAATGTAATGCATATTTCTGAAGCCATTCAATTTAGAAACCTTGATAGAAAGCTTGTATACTAATTTGGGGGGATATTTATTATGTATAGAGAAAGAGATTATATGATATGGCTTTCTTGTTTTATAAATATAGGCGCGTCTAAGTTAAATAGGCTTTTGGATTACTTTGGCAGCGCTGAAAATGTTTATAGAGCGGATTCGTTGGAAATCGCGGAGATTGTTAGTATAAAAGAAAAGAGTCTGTTAAAAATCATCTCATCAAGAACGGATGAGTTTATGGAAAATATTTTGTCTTTTATTGAGAAAAATAATATTGATTTTATTGGTATTTGCGATGAGAATTATCCGGATTTGCTTAGAGATATTTATAATCCTCCTATTGGTCTTTATATGCTTGGGAAAATGCCTGATAAAAATAAGAAAAGAATAAGTGTTGTTGGCTCAAGAGAATGCTCTTCATATGGTTCAAAAATCGCCTATAAAACATCTATGGAACTTGTTAGAGCCGGTGCTGTCGTTGTAAGCGGAATGGCTGAGGGTATTGATAGTATCGCTCATAAGGGGGCTTTGGATGGGGAAGGAGAAACAATCGCTGTTTTGGGTAACGGGGTTGATATTTGTTATCCTGTGTCAAACAGTAATATTAGAGAAAAAATAATTCAAAATGGATGTATTATAAGCGAGTATCCTCCAAAAACTCAGCCTCTGGCTTATCATTTTCCCGCGAGAAACCGAATTATAAGCGGAATCTCAGATGTTACTCTTGTTGTTGAGGCGAAAGAGAAAAGCGGAACTCTTATTACGGTTGAGGAGGCTTTTAAACAAGGCAGATATGTTTTTTCTGTTCCGGGAAATATTAATAGTGAGAGAAGCGCCGGAACAAATCAACTTTTAAAACAAGGGGTTCGAGTATTTACAGAAACAGACGATATTTTGGATGTTTTACGAATAGAAAAAAATGAGTTTAATAAAATTAATAATGAAACATACGAGGAACATACAAATAAAAAAGAATTTAAAGGTGATAAAAATACTGAGAAAAGAAAAAAATTCGTAAACAGTAAAAACGTTGAAAATAATAAAAATAATAAAAATATTGAAAATACTCTTGCAACAGATGAAAAATTGGTATATGATTGTATAGGCTTTGAACCGATTTCGGTTGACGAGCTTGTTATCAAAACAAAAAAGGAAGTTAGCGTATTGCAATATACGTTGACCATTCTTGAAATTAAAGGAATTATTCAAAAGGTTTCCGGTCAGAGTTATATACGGGAATAAACTGTGAAAACAAGTCGCTGTGTTTGCTTTGATTCTTATAATAAAAGAATTAGGGGGGTTATTATGGGTGCTGCGAAAGCGCAAAAAGCAAAAAAAAATCTTGTTATTGTTGAGTCTCCGGCGAAGGCGAAAACACTTAAAAAATTTCTTGGAAGTAATTATAAAATTGAGGCGTCTATGGGTCATATCAGGGATTTTCCAAAAAGTGAAATGGGAATAAATTTTGAGAATGACTTTGAGCCTAAATATATAACAATAAGGGGAAAGGGAGAACTTCTCGCTAAACTTAGAAAAGAAGTTAAAAACGCGAAGAAAGTTTATCTCGCTACTGACCCTGACCGAGAAGGGGAAGCGATAAGTTGGCATCTTCTTTACGCTCTTAAACTTGACCAAGATAAGACTTCAAGAATTACTTTTAATGAGATTACAAAAAACGCTGTCAGAAAATCTATTAAAGAAGCTAGGGATATTGATATGGACCTTGTAAACGCTCAGCAGGCAAGGAGAACTCTTGACAGAATTGTGGGTTATAAAATGAGCCCTCTTTTGTGGAAAAAGGTTAAAAAAGGCCTTAGCGCGGGGCGAGTGCAATCGGTTGCTTTGCGTCTTATTTGTGACAGGGATGAGGAAATTGAGAATTTTGTTCCAAGTGAGTATTGGACTATTCAAGGGGAACTTAAAGATAAAGACAATAAAAGGTTTAAAACAAGATTTTATGGTAAAAACAGTAAGAAGATGGAACTTCACTCTCGTGAGGAGGTTGACATTGTTCTTGGCGGTATAGAGGGAAAAGAGTTTGTTGTTGATGGTGTTAAAAAAGGTTCTCGAGTTAAAAATCCCGGAGCGCCTTTTACTACAAGTACATTGCAGCAAGAGGCTTCTAAGATTTTGGGATTTGCCTCGAATAAAACTATGAGAGTTGCTCAGCAGCTTTATGAGGGTGTTGATATAAAAGGTGAGGGAACTGTTGGAATTGTCTCTTATATTCGTACGGATTCTGTCAGGATTTCTGATGAGGCTTATGAGGACGCTAAAGACTATATACTCTCAAATTTTGACGAGAGATATATGGAAAAAGAAAGAAAACAGTATAAAACAAAGGGCAGGACACAAGACGCTCACGAGGCTATTCGACCGACTTTTGCAGGAAGAACCCCTGCTTCTGTTAAAGAATCTCTCACAAGTGAGCAGTTTAAACTATATAAACTCATATGGGAGAGATTTATAGCCAGTCAAATGGCTTCCGCTGTTTATACAACTATGTCAATTAAATTAAGCGCCGGAGAGTATTCGTTTAGGTCAAGCGGTTCTGTTCTTAAATTTGACGGATATCTTGCTGTTTATAAAAAGAATGAGGAAAAAGAAGAAGAAGTAATTATGCCGGAAGTTGAGGAGAAAGAAATTGTATTTGTTGAGGAAATTAAAGAGGAACAGCATTTTACTCAGCCGCCGGCCAGATATACGGAAGCTATGCTTATTAAAACTCTTGAGGAAATCGGAGTTGGCAGACCAAGTACTTATGCTCCGACTATAGCGACAATCACAGCCAGGGGATATGTTACGAAAGAAAACAAGGTTTTTTATAAAACGGAACTTGGTGAGATTGTAAATGATATTGTAAAAAATAATTTTGAAAATGTTATTAATGTGGACTTTACGGCGGAAATGGAAAAGAAACTTGATGAGGTTGAGGAAGGCAAGGTTGAGTGGAAAGAGGTTATTCGTGAGTTTTATCCTCCATTTGAGAAAATGATTGAGATAGCCGAGGAAAAAATTAACGCTGTGGAGATTGAGGATGAGAAAACGGATGTTATCTGTGAGAATTGCGGTAATAATATGGTTATTAAATATGGCAGGTTTGGAAAATTTCTTGCTTGTCCCGCGTTTCCTGAGTGCAGAAATACCAAACCGTTTTATGAGGATGCAGGGGTTAAATGCCCTGAATGTGGTGGGAAGGTTCTTATTAAGAAAACAAAAAAGGGAAGAAAGTATTATGGATGTGAGAATTCTCCGGAATGTGAGTTTATGTCTTGGAACAAACCGACAGGAGAGAAATGTCCGGAGTGCGGAGGCTATCTTGTTGAGAAAGGTACAAAAAAAATCAGAATAGTCTGCGGTAATTCCGAATGTGGCTATAGTGTTGAAAAGCCTTATGAAGATAAGCGGGAGGAGTGATTATGAAAGATTTATTTCTTTCTGTTGATAAGATTTTGAAAAGTGTTCAAAGTTCATATTCTGAAAATTATATTTTTGAGGATGTTTTTTCTCGCTTTGTTTCTTTATTTGATGTGGAGGTTATTTTTGCCGATAGAAGAGGTAATGTTTTTAGAAAATCAAAACGTGAGGAAATTAATTCTTTGCGTTTTGATTGTAAGGAATTAATCGCTGACGATTTTGAGAGTAGTATTAATGAGATAAACGAGGTGAATTATCCCGAATATTTTGTTCGGGGATATTTTGCCTTTGTTATGCCTGTTGTTTTTGCCAACAGACGGCTTGGAGCTCTATTTGTTTATGGAAAGGAGAAGTTTTCTGACGAGTGTATTATTTGTATGGAAAGTATTTGTCTTTTTCTTTCAGGTATTGTATTTGGTTTTGAGAAAGATTTTGAGAGAAAAAAAAGTGAGAGTAAGGAAATTGTCAGAAGCGCTTTTGGAACATTGTCTTATTCTGAGTTTGAGGCTGTTTTGGGGATTTTTGGGGAACTTAAAGAGAATGAGGGTATTTTGGTTATGAAAAGAATCGCGGACAGGCTTAACATTACTCGCTCTGTTATTGTTAACGCTATTAAAAAAATTGAAAGCGCCGGTATTATTGAAAGCAGGTCTTTGGGTATGAAGGGCACTTACATAAAGGTTTTGAATAGGTATGTTTTTGATGA
>CATJCJ010000245.1 GCA_949738935.1 uncultured Eubacteriales bacterium
GTTAATATATATTATATAATAATTTATAAGATTTACAGTAACACGAATGTATTTTTTAATAACAACACTTATTAGCTGCATTCTTATTATAACCTCTTCACAATTTTATATTTTATAAGGCGGCACCATAAAATATATTTTCACAAATTTTGATGATAAATAGGTGTTCCCTCAAAAAAAATGATAACAAAATAATCTAAGGAGTGTGAAAACGATGAAAAGAAAAATAGCAATTCTCCTTGCCTTACAGATGGGTTTATTTTCAGCCTGCGGAAATGTAGCCAACACGGAAGAAGCCGAAAACAAGCAATCCGGTAATATTGAAAAACCGGAAGAAATATCTATTATGACAAATACATTTATGCCCTGGGAAGACAATGACGCCGATGTAAAAATGTTTTGCGATGAATACGAAAGAATAACAGGTATAAAATTAAAGGTTCAAATTCCCCAAAAGGACGAGTATTATGAAAAGCTCAATATTCTGCTTGCGACAGATAATTCTGTCGACCTTTTTGAAACAGGCTGTCTTTTTTATCCAAATTACGCTATGTATGACCTCCTTTGGGATATGACAGACGCGTGGGAAGTTTCCGAGATAAAAAATATTACTGATGAGAAATATATTGACTCACTAAGAGTAAACGGCCGTCTATACGGATTTCCGTTAACAGCCGGAAACGGAACTGTCACTTATGTTCGTAAGGACTGGCTTGATAAACTTAATATCTCACAGCCAACCACTTATGATGAGTTTCATGATATGCTAAAAAAATTCAAAACTTTAGGTGATGATATAATTCCTTTAACGGCAGCCGGACTTGTAAATTCAGAATCTCCTTATAGTTTATACCTAAGAGAGTTTTATCAAGACGCCAATCCCGATTTTTATCTCAAGGGTGATAAATATGTTGACGGAATGACAGAACCTGAAATGAAAGAGGCTCTAATCCGAATGAAATCGGCATATGAAGAAGGGCTTTTAGATAAGGATATCGTAAAAAATAAGACCTCAAACTGCCGAGACAAATTTTATGACGGTGTTGTCGGATGTTTTAATTATTGGGCCGGAACGTGGGGAAAAACAATGAACCAAAAAGTAAAAGCAAAAGACCCTTCAGGCGAGGTAATCGCCCTAAAACCATTAAATAATATCAAATATCTTGAAAGACCGCCTCTCGCCATGGTAATTTCAAATAACTCAAAATCGCCGGAAGGAGTTTTCAAATACTTAGTCGAGTTCTCTCATGACGGCGGAGAAGGTCAAATGTTATTTACCTATGGCTTGGAAAATCGACATTGGAGAAAAATATCTGATACAAAGGCTGAAATCATAAAGGAAAATGCCCTAAACTCCATTTATTTAAAACCCGATCTTTCAATAAACAGTTTCGCCGACCCAATTCCCGTAGACCCTGAAATTGCCGCCGGTGTAAAAATGTTTAATGAAAACTCTACACTGGCGTCAATTCCCGTCACATCAAAAAAGACCGGAGATTTATTTTCTGATGTGGATATAATCCGCCGCGAGATAATCGAAGCTGTGGTTACCACAGATATGACTGTTGAGGATGGTTTAAAAGAATATAACACAAGAGCGTCAAAACTCGTCACAAGAGTTCTCAATAGTTTAAATGATTCGGATAGTAATGAAGAAACAAATGAAAATATTGAGGTAAAGGAGGGATATTAAATGTTTAACTTTAATAAGATACGAGTTATCATATCATCATTTATGATTTTAATCGCTTTAATAATGACAATAATAATTGTCTTCTCCACAGTTTCATTAAGTTATACAAAATCGGAATATGAAAACTTGCTTACAGAATCAACAAACAAATATAAAATGGTAAATTCAATGGAATCCTCCGCGACAAGCATAAAATATCGTAAACAATTAGGATATGATATAAGTTTTCAGCAGCTCAAACTTATAATGTCAATAAAAGATTACATAGCGACTTATGAGGAAAGCAACAGTGAAGATGTAAAAATTATAAGTGACCTTTTAGTCACTTTTAAAGAATCCGGAATGGACCCAACAATAATAATAACAACACTCCAAGATATGAGTGATGTTGTTACATCTTCCCTCGAAATAAAAGACACAGAACTTTCAGCCTCTATGAATAATCTTATAATATTTACGATAATTTCTGTTATAATTGTCCTGGGAATAGTAGCTTTTTTGTGCTACTTCTTTCCAAAAAAGCTTGCCGACCCAATTACAAATGTTTCCGAATACGCGAAAAAAATCAGCCTTGGTCAACTGGAGAACCTTTCAATTCCAAAAACAAGGATAAAAGAACTTTCAGAACTTACGGATTCTTTCAAAAACCTCTCTTCTTCCGTTACCAATATAATCGAGGAAGTTGACAACGTATGTGTTGAATACTCAAAAGGAAATAATCGAACAATCAACCTTGAAAATACAAACCTTCAAGGAAGTTTTCTTGAGGTTGGCGAAAAAATCAACAACCTTGTTTTAAGTTCTGAATCTATGTTTAATGAAATATTAAAATCCGTCAGAGAATACGCAAATGGAAACTTTGATTTTGAGGCAAAACAATTTCAAGGTGAGCACGCCATAATAAATAAGGAATTGTCAATGTGCCAACAAAATTTTAAAAATGTGATAGTCGATATAAACTCACTTATAACTGAAATCGGTAACGGAAATTTAAAAACAACTATAGACATAACAGGAAAAACGGGCGATTGGCTTACAATTGTAAACGGCTTAAATAATGTTGTAAAATCAGTCTCAGAACCTATTGAGGAAACTATAAACGGACTTAATATGCTTGCTCAGGCAAATTTGGATTACCGTATAAATAAAAAATTCAAGGGCTCATATAAAGAAATTTCCGATACAATAAATTACCTCGGTGAAACACTCAGCAGTTATATATATGATATAAACTCTGTTTTAAAAGGACTTGCCCAACATGACCTTACTGTTTCAAGCAATATAGATTATGCCGGAGATTTCAGTGAAATAGGAGAAAATATAAAGAGTGTAACATTAAATTTCAAAAATCTTCTTGGCAGTATGATAGCGGCTTCAGAACAAATCCAAGCCGGAGCGAAAGGTATGGCCGACTCAAGTACAGGTTTAGCTATAGGGGCAACTCAGCAGGCGGACGCTGTAAGAATACTGCTTGACCTTTCTGAAAATGTAAGCAACAAAGCTTCCGAAAACTATTCAGCCGCGACCAGCGCTAAAGAATACAGCGGAATTGTTGCCAACAATATCGAAAACGGAAGTCAGCTCCTTACAGACCTTACAACAGCGATAACAAATATAGCCTCCGCAAGTAACGCGATAAATAATATAAACACAGTAATAGACGACATCGCTTTCCAAACAAATCTATTGGCGTTAAACGCTTCTATAGAAGCTGTAAGAGCCGGCGCCCACGGAAAAGGTTTTGGCGTTGTTGCCGATGAGGTAAAAAATCTTGCGGGAAAAAGCAAGGCTTCAGCTCGAGATGCCGGAGAACTTATTCAAGAAACATTGTTAAGGGTTGAGGAAGGTGTTAAAGTCGTAAATGATACAACTTCTCTTTTATCAAGTATTCTTACTGAAACAACAAAGATTGATACAATAATAGATGATGTTCTCTCAATAAGCGGCGAACAAAAAGGGCTTTCTGAGAAAATGCAGATGGAAACAAGCAAAATAAATGATGTTGTAAACAATATAAGTGCCACTTCTGAGGAAACCGCCGCGACGTCACAAGAACTGGCGAGTCAAATTGAGACTTTCAATGAAAATATTGTATTATTTAAAATATGATAACAATAAAAAAGACTATAGAACAATTTAAGCTCTATAGTCTTTTTTAAGGCAAATATTTTCCTTGAATTCATAGTAATCCTATATTATACTATAATATAGTAGGATAATTTATTTTTCAGGAGGTGATTATCTATGAAAATTTCCACAAAAGGAAGATACGCTTTAAGACTTATGTTGGATTTAGCAATTAATTCTGATATAAAACATATAAGTTTAAAAAATATTAGTGAACGACAAGAAATATCAATAAAATATCTTGAGCAAATTGTTACCGTCCTAAACCACGCCGGATTTGTAAAAAGCATTCGAGGTCCCATGGGCGGATACCGCCTTTCAAAAAAACCAGAGGAATATACTGTTGGAATGATACTAAGAAGCATAGAGGGAAATCTGGCTCCCGTAACCTGCTTGGAAACAACACCAAACGATTGTCCAAGAGCTGATAAATGCGCGACTTTATTTGTATGGGAAAAATTAAATAAAGCTATAAATGAAACAATAGACAATATAACTCTCAAAGACTTAGTAGACAGACATAACAACCTAAACTAACGTAAGTTCAACGAAAATTTTCATTAATGCTCAGCGAAACGTAGTTTCGCACAAAAGCTTTTGTCAAACTTTTTTCAAAAAGCTTGCAGAGTTTGAGGTGAAACCTCAAGGTTTTTAATGCCTCAAAAGCCTTTTGAGAGGTTTGGAGCCTTTTTGCGAAAGAAAAAGATTCAATTAATTATAAAATTTCATAGAACTCACGCTAAACTAATGATATATCAAATAAGTCCCCACCGCCGGCGGGGACTTATTTAATTTTTACAACTTTATCTATTTTTTAATTTCGCTTAAAAAACTTGTTCCTCTCAAATCTCCATCTATTTCCAAGTATTCCGCTATAGTCGCGGCCAAATCAGAATAAGTTTGACGTGTCTTTATATTTCCTGGAGAAACTTTTTTTCCATAACCAAGAACAAAAACATACTCACGTGAATGGTCAGTACTTGGTGTTGTAGGGTCACAGCCGTGGTCAGCTGTTATAAAAAGAATATCATCATCTTTCAAAGAATTTAAAATTTCAGGTAATTTTTTATCAAAATATTCAAGCGCTTCAGCAAATCCCTCAACATTATTTCTATGACCATATAACATATCATAATCAACAAGATTTGTAAATATTATTCCTTGAAAATCCTCATTTAAATATTTTATAGTCTGTTCTATACCATCAATATTATTTGTTGTATGAACAGAATGAGTTATTCCCTTACCGCAAAAAATATCCTCTATTTTTCCAACGGCTTTCACATCAAATCCCTGTTTTGAGGCATAATCCAACAATGTCTCAGAAACAGGAGGAAGCGAAAAGTCTTTTCTGTTTTTTGTTCTCACATAATTTCCGGACTCTCCCAAAAAAGGACGAGCTATTACTCTTGCGACCCCATGATTACCTGTCAATATTTTTCTTGCTTTTTCACACATCCCATATAGCTCATTAACAGAAATGACATTTTCATGAGCTGCTATTTGAAAAACGCTATCAGCCGAGGTGTATATTATCGGCGACCCCGTTTTCACGTGCTCATCTCCCAACTTTTTAATTATTTCCGTACCTGAAGCGGGATAATTGGCAAGAGTTTTCTTTCCAATCTCTCGTTCAAATTTATCCATTATTTCTTTAGGAAATCCATTTGGATAAGTAGGGAACGGCTTATCAAGCCAAATTCCCGATATTTCCCAATGTCCTGTTGTCGTATCTTTCCCAGCGGAGTGTTCAGCCATTTTACCATAAAAACCTTTTGGACTCAATTCTTTTTCATATAAATTTTCTGTGTCAGCCCCACAATCAATATTGCCAAGTCCCAACGCACACATATTTTTAAGTTTCAAAGAAGAGATTTGCCTTTTTATATTCATAAGGGTATTACTTCCACAGTCATTATACTTATCAGCGTCCGGCAGTTCTCCTATTCCAACCCCATCAAGTACTATTATGACAGCTCGTCTCATAAAAAATCATTCTCCTATCACTTTTATTATTGATTTTATTTTCACCGAAGGTTTATTATCAATAAATATTGAGTCTTTCAATATTTCCGAAGCGTTATCGCACATTTCATCTGTTTTGGCGTAAACCTCCGCCAAAATTTCTCCTTCAGAAATTCTATCTCCTAAAGAACATCTCAAAATTATTCCGGCACCATAATCTATTAAGTCTGTTTTTTTTCTTCTGCCGGCACCTGTTTCCAACGAAGCCTTTCCAACACCATAAGTATTAATTGAATTTATATAACCGCTCATTTGAGCCTTTACAACTTTTTTGCATTTAGCCATTGGAAAAAGAGAATAATCATCTACTACATTAGGATTTCCATTTTGTGAAGCAATAATTTTTCTAAATTTCTCAATTCCCTTTCCGTTTTTTATATTTTCCTCAAGCATATTTACGGCCTCATTTTTTGTTTTGCAAATATTTCCCAGAATAAGCATACGGCTTCCTAGTTCAAGAGAAACCTCTTTTAATCTCCCGTTCAAATTTCCTTTTAAAACTTCC
Organism: uncultured Eubacteriales bacterium; assembly: GCA_949738935.1. Classification (GTDB taxonomy): domain Bacteria; phylum Bacillota; class Clostridia; order Lachnospirales; family CAG-274; genus MGBC114079. The sequence continues at coordinate 6,351 of CATJCJ010000245.1, forward strand.
ATAGCCTCAATTACCTCAAAAGAATTTCCTATACTGTTTCCAAGAGGCTGATTCATATCTGTTATCAAAGCTATAACTCTTTTATTAACATTCTTCCCTATCTCAACCATTGTATCAGCCAACTTTTCAGCAGACTCAAAATCTTTCATAAAAGCGCCATTTCCGCACTTTACATCCAAAACAAGAGCGTCACATCCGGCGGCGATTTTTTTACTCATTATACTACTCGCAATCAAAGGTATACTTTCAACAGTTCCCGTAACATCTCGAACAGCGTAAAATCTTTTATCAGCGGGAGCAAGATTTTCCGTTTGACCCATTATTACAATCCCATTGTTCTTAACTAAAGTCATCGCCTGTAAATCGGATATTTCTGTATTAAAACCCTCAATAGACTTAAGTTTGTCTATAGTCCCTCCGGTGTGTCCAAGCCCCCTACCGGACATTTTAACAACAGAAAGTCCACAAGAGGCCGTCAGCGGAGCTAATATAAGAGTAGTTGTATCAGAAACACCGCCGGTACTATGTTTATCAACTTTGATTCCTTCTATTTCCGAAAGATTCAAAACCTTTCCAGAATTCGCCATAGCCATAGTCAAATCCGAAGTTTCTCTATATGACAATCCATTCAAATACATCGCCATCAACATTGACGAAATTTGATAATCCGGAAAATTCTCATCTGAGGCTTGCTCAACAAAAAAATTTATCTCATCAGTTGAAAGCTCATTTTTATCTCTTTTTTTTATTATCAAATCCACAAAATTTCTATTCATCACAGACCTCCTTTATAATAAATTTTAAAACTATGAATCCGACCGACCTCTTCTCTTATAGACTCAAATAACACCCAAGGCTATATTTATCATATTTGTAAAAGAAGTTTCTCTTTCCTCAGCGGTTGTTATCTCTTTAGTAAGTAAGTGGTCAGAAACTGTTAAAATACAAAGAGCGTTAGCGTTATATCTTGCCGCGTTCATATATAACGCCGCCGATTCCATCTCAATTCCAAGAATACCCATTTTTCTCCATCTTTCAACAGAACTCTCATCATCGCTGTAAAAAGCGTCATCGCATAAAATATTTCCTATATGAAGATTTTTTATTCCAAGATTATCGGCTGATTTTTTCGCTTTCTCAAGCAATTCCCAACTTGCGGTCGGACTAAAAACGCCCGGAAGACAAAACTGACTTCCAAAATTTGATGTTGTAGACGAACCTATTCCAAAAATTATATCATAAATCTTTATATTTTCCTGAATAGCCCCGCAAGAGCCTATTCTTATCAAATTTTTAACTCCAAACACATTGATAAGTTCATATGAATATATTCCCATACTTGGAACACCCATTCCCGTTCCCAAAACAGAAATTTTTTTTCCATTTACGGTTCCAGTATATCCAAGAGCGCCTCTAACCTTATTAAATTGAACAGAATTCTCAAAAAATTTCTCAGCGATAAATTTGGCCCTTAAAGGGTCGCCGGGAAGAAGTATTGTCTCGGCGATTTCAGCCATTTGGTTAATATGTGGTGTATTTGTCATAGTTTAGCGCTCCTTTCTAATAAATCACCTTATGATTAAGTTCAGTTAATTTGCCAGGTTTAAGGACTATCGGCTCTTCATCCACAGAAATCCAAAGAGTCATAGCTGAGGGATTATAAACCATTGTACAGTCAGCGGAAAATTTCAAATCATTTAAAGCTTTCATATAATCAACAATTTCTATATTTGTGGCATACCATATATCATCTTTATCAGACATCATCTCACAGAATTTTTCTATCAAATCCCAATTATCATCCCTCTCAAACTCTATACTATGACCCCATACATACATAAGATGAGGCCTGTTTTTATAAGGCTGCTCCAAAAATTTCTGTCCAAGTTCCAAAAGTTTGTCATTATGATGACAAGTTCCTTTCCATCTCAAAAAATCCTGAGGCATAGAAAAATTATTATGAGTCTCAACAACACGACAATACTCAATTCCTGTCGCCCTTAATATATCAACCACAAGGTCATTATACAACCCATTAGGATAAGACATTCCTCTAACAGGATAACCAACCAATTTTTCAAGAATCATTCTATCCCTTAAAACTTGCTGAACAACATTCTCGCGAGGAGATATTCCCAAAGACTGGTGTGTCAGGCCATGAGCGGAAACCTCATGATTTTTATACAGACTTTTCACTTCCTCAGGCTCAATTCTTTCCGGACGAGGAAGATAACCCCCATTTACATGAAAAGTTCCCCTAATTCCATATTTATTAAATATTTCAACCAATTTTCTGTCCTGAACTTTTCCATCATCATAACTCATTGTCAAGACTTTTCTCTTATTATTTGGAAATCTGTCAAAATTAATCATCAGCGCAACCTCCATTAATCTTTTATTTTTATATTTCATATTTACTTATTGTAAATTTGTGCCTATAATAAGATTATATACTTTATTTTAAATAATATCAAGGCACTACCGCTCAATTATAAGCCAAAATTTTTAAAGCCTTTAGTTTATGCCTTATTAAAAGAAAATGTTGTGAAAAACTTCAAAAATATGAAACAGAAAATCATTTTTAAGTGTATTAACTGTAACACCTCATACATTTCCTTAATGAATTATTTGCCAAAGGGGTGATTTTTTTGAATAAATTAAAATGCCGAGTAATCATAGTAGCAGCGGGAAAAGGAAGACGAATGGGAGGAGATGTTTTAAAACAGTACTTAAATATAAGAGAAGAACCGATACTCGCTAGAACATTGAAGAGTTTTCAAAATAGCAAGTATATTGATGATATTATAATCGTAACGGGAAAAAATCAGATTACTTTTTGTGAAAAAGAAATCGTGGAAAAATTCAAAATAAAAAAAGTAAGTCGCATAATTGAAGGTGGAAGAGAAAGGCAAGAATCTGTTTTTAAGGGACTCAAAGCTTTAAATAACGATACAGATATTGTTCTCATTCACGATGGCGTAAGACCCTTTATCAAGGAAGAACACATTGAAAAAATAATAAAAGAGACTTTACAATTCGGAAACTGTGTCTTAGGAGTCAAAGTTAAAGACACAATAAAAATTTGTGATGAAAAAAATATAATACAATCCACACCGGAAAGAAAATATTTGTGGATAGCTCAGACTCCTCAAGCTTTCAAATATAATATAATTATGTCCGCCCACAAAAAAGCTTTTGAGGATGGCTTTATAGGAACGGATGATTCTATGCTTGTTGAAAGAATTGGTCATAAAGTTAAAATAACGGAAAGCGATTATGACAATATAAAAATAACAACTCCCGAGGATTTATTTTTCGCAAACGCCATTATCGAAAAAAGTCTCTCCAATTTCACACTATAACAATAGACTTTGTATATTCAGAGTTTACTTCTTTAGTTGTATTTATATAATATAAATCAGAGGATAAAATTTCCTTTTTTAAAAGAGCGTATTCTGTTATTGAAAGGGATTTTTCCGCTGATTTTATATTTGTTATTAATGGAATTGAAGATTTTTTGGAAAGTTCTGTTAAAAGTTCTCTTTTATCTCTTCTAAAGCCCAACACGCGAATATACGGCAATCCCGTTTTGAGATAATGAAAAACCTCTGTTTTTTTTATATCCAATATTATGTGTAAAATAGCGTGTCTGAGTTTTGACATTGTATAACGTTTTGTCTTCAATGACATAAGCAAAGAATCCATTGTTTTTTCCGCTGAAAATCTCAAAATTCTATTTTCAAGACCTTCTGTCACATCAAGTATTTCAGAGAGCTCTTTTTGAGATTTTGTTCTTAATATATAATCAAGTATAGGCATATAATTTTTTATATCATTACAATATTGAAGCGATTCAAAAAATATTTTTTGAGTATTTTCTGGTATAGTATCTTTTATTTGTTTTTCCACCAAAACATTGTATTGTTTCTCTTCAAAAAAACTTTTCGCGGCAATTCTTATAGCAGTAGCGGAGGCTATTTTTGAATTAATTTTAGTTGAGTGAAAATCGCTGCTTTTTCTTTTTACAGCTATAGGCTTTATGTGACTGTTGGATTTTTTCAGCGCTTTAACATACTCAAGAGCGAGAATATTATTGGGAGTACGCAAAAAAGATAAATCTCTAAAAGAATATTCCGGAATGCATTTCTTTAAATATTCCAATAAAGCATTTTCCCTAGCAATAGGATAACAAATTCCTTTTGATAGCTCCAACGACAAAAAATTTTTAAACACTTCAGGTTCCTCGGCAAAAATTTCCGATATTTTTGTCATAAACGGCAAATCGTCCGTCTCAACCCCAAAACATAAATAATCTATAATATTTGAACGGTTCAAAAGACTCACAGCTCCAAAAGCAAAGATATCCGCGCTTCCCGTAGCGAATGGAACCGGAAGTTCAATCACAACCGATGCCCCGTTTAAGAGAGCGCATTTCACTCTCTCTTGTTTATTTAGCAACGCCGGCTCTCCTCTTTGCGTAAAATTTCCGCTCATAACAACAATACAATTCTCTGAACCAGTTAATTCTTTTGATTTCATAATATGATAACGATGTCCATTATGAAAAGGGTTGTATTCAGCAATTATCCCAAAACTCATCATACCGTCTCCCAATTTTTAAAAAACTTTTTAAAATAATATCGACATATTACTATTAATTATGTATAATATAAGATGTAGTAAATAATGTCAATAAGCAAAACGCTGATTTTTATTCTTAAATCAGTCAGGGGAAATACAATACACTTACAGCAATTCTATACTCTATATATTCCGGAATTGACATAAAAAACAAAAATAATTCTTCGCAGAGTATTTTCCAAGGTTTTCTAAGATGTTATTTATTTTTGTAAAAATTAGGAGTGATTAAAGGTATGGAAACTAATATATCAAACAAAGAGTTTGAACTGATTCAAAAATATATTAAGAGTAACTACGGTATCAACTTGGGAAAAGAAAAAAAATCTCTTATTTACTCAAGACTGAGATCAACTCTTCTTGAAAAAGGATTTAATAATTTTTCAGAATACTATAACTATCTTGTTTCTGATAAAACAGGACAAGCGGCAATCACTTTTATTGACAAAATGACAACAAATCACACATTTTTTATGAGAGAGGTCGACCATTTTTATTATTTTCGAGACACCGTTTTACCATTTATTGAAGACACTGTTCAAGACGCTGATTTAAGAATATGGTGTGCAGGATGTTCTTCGGGGGAAGAAGCCTATACTCTGCAAATGTTTATGACAGACTATTTCAAAAACAGCAAAAAAAAATGGAACACTGACCTTTTAGCTACTGATATCTCCACAACAGTCCTAACAAAAGCATCAAAAGGAATTTATACAAATGACCAAGTTAAACCTCTTGATGAAAACTGGAAAAAATTCTACTTTAAACAATACGATGCCAACAATGTTATTGTAACCGATGAAATCAAAAATAAGCTTATTTACAGAAAATTTAATCTTATGGAACCAAAATTTTCTTTCAAAAAGAAATTTCATGTTATATTCTGCCGCAACGTTATGATTTATTTCGACAATAAAACCAGAGATGAACTTGTAAATAAATTTTTCGAGGCATCAGCGGAAGGAGCTTATCTGTTTATCGGTCACTCAGAATCTCTAAATAATTCTGACACAAAATATAAATATATTATGCCCGCCGTTTACAGAAAGATATAAAAATAAAGCTGCCAATATTTTATTAATTTACTTTATTTTTACAGCTCTCAAAAAAATTTTGATAAAAATGCTCAAAACATCTTGAAATTTTTTTCTTATAGGTTATAATTTATTGTAGGGATTTAATTTTTATATATGTAGTTAATTTTATCTGTGTACTCTTATCGGTATTGTCAATTTAATACCAAAATATTTAAACAAATTTTAATTTAAGAAGGTGATACGCTTTGGCTGATTTTTCAAGAGAATCAATGTTGGATATGTTTATATATGAAATGAACCAACTTGTTGAACAGTTGGAACAGCTTATTATTCAAGGCGAACAGGGGTACTCAATGGACGACATTAACGAGATATTTCGTATAATGCACACAATTAAGGGCTCCGCCGCTATGATGCTTTATGATAATGTGTCTAAAACGGCGCATTCCGCTGAGGACTTATTTTTCTTCCTTAGAGAGGAAAATCCTCAGGACGTTGATTATTCAAAGCTTACCGACTTGGTTTTGGAATGTATTGATTTCATTAAAAATGAACTCGCCAAAATTGAGGCCGGTGAAGATTCCGATGGAAATCCAACAGATATTATTACTCGTGTTAAAGCTTTTTTAAGTGAATTAAAAGGAGAGGCCCCGGCAGCGGAACCCCTTTCAGAAACATCTTCCGGCACGCAAGGCGAACCCAAAGCTTCGGAAGAAAAATCTTCTGTCTCAACAACACCCGTTAGTTCCGAAAGTTTACGCCCCCATTATACCGCTAAAATATTTTTTGAGGAAGGCTGTGAAATGGAAAGCGTTAGGGCGTTTACTGTTCTGCAAAATCTTAAAGAATTTATTACTGACGTAACAACCATTCCTGTAGACGTTGTCTCCGATGGCGCCGAGGAAATTATTAAAAGCGATGGATTTGTTTTTTCTTTTAACAGTAAAAAAACATACGATGAGCTTTGCGAACTCATAAATCAAACAATTTATCTTAAAAGTTTTGAGCTTACCTCCGGTAGCCTCAAAGATTATAAAGCTGTTTTATTCTTTGAAGAAGGTTGCGAAATGGAAAACGTCAGAGCGTATACAGTTATACATAATCTTCAAGAATACTGTACAAATATTAAACACGAACCGGAAGATATAATAGATGAATCCGCAACAGAAGTCATCAGAAAAAATGGTTTTAAATTTACTTTCTCAACAAGCAAAAGTTATGAAGAAGTTTCAAAAGAGCTTTATAACACAGTATTTTTAAAGGCTCTTGATATTGAGGAAATTTCCGCCGATGTTAAAGAGGAAGAAACAAAAGAGAGCGCTGAAAAGCCTGTTGACGCCGCGCTTAAAACTACAGAAGCTAAAAAAGAAACAGAAATATCAAAATCTTCTGTAGAAAAGCCCGCCGCCGAAGCCAAAGTTGCGCCTAAAGCGCCTCAAAAGGCCTCTTCTTCCTCTCAGTCTCAGCAGGCTCCCAAAAAGCAAGCGCCAACTCAACATATGATAAGTGTTAATATCGGCAAACTTGACCAGCTTTTAAACCTTATGGGAGAACTTGTTATAGCAGAAGCTATGACAACTCAAAACTCAGACCTTGAGGGTCTTGAGCTTGAAAGTTTCAATAAATCCGCGAGACAGCTTCGTAAAATAATTAACGATGTTCAAGATACCGTTATGTCAATGCGAATGGTTTCATTATCAACCACTTTCTTTAAAATGCACCGAATTGTTCGAGATATGTGCAAAAATCTTGGAAAAGATGTTCAGCTTGAAGTTGTTGGTGAGGAGACCGAAGTTGATAAGAATATTATTGAACATTTATCAGACCCTCTCATGCATATTATAAGAAATTCCGTTGACCATGGAATTGAAATGCCAGAGGAGAGAATAGCCGCTGGCAAACCGGAAAAAGGTACTGTTCTTCTTGAGGCGAAAAATTCCGGCGGAGATGTTCTCATTATCGTTAAAGACGATGGGCAAGGTCTTGACAAAGAAAAAATTTTAAATAAAGCAAGAGAAAACGGACTTCTTAAAAAACCCGAAAATGAATACACCGACAGGGAAATTCATCAATTTATTTTTCACCCCGGTCTCTCAACAAATGATAAAGTTACCAGTTATTCCGGTCGAGGAGTTGGTATGGACGTTGTTATGAATAATATTGAGACTGTCGGCGGAACAATTTCAGTGGAAAGTGAACAAGGAGAGGGAACAACAAATATTCTTAAAATCCCATTAACCCTTGCTATTGTTGAAGGTATGTTAATAAAAATGGGAGGAGTAAAATATACTATTCCAATTTCCTCAATACAAGAAACAATAAAAGCTAAAAACGAAAACATTTTTACCGACCCTGACGGCAACGAAATGCTTACATTAAGGGGAGAAGTATATAATATTGTAAGATTATATGATTTCTTCGGCGCTGAAACCGAAATTACAAATATTGAGGACGGAGTTCTTATTATGCTTGAAAATGAGGGACAGATGATTTGTCTTTTTGTTGATGAGTTAATCGGTGAACAGCAAGTTGTTGTAAAATCAATGCCTCGGTACATTAAGAAAGTTAAAGGAATTGGCGGCTGTACTCTTCTCGGAAACGGCGATATAAGTCTTATAATAGACGTCGCAGGATTTTTTGATAAATAGAAAGGTGGGAGATAATTATGTCTATGGAAAATGAATCTATCAATGTTAATTCTGAGTTTGTTGAGGAAGATACTACCAAAGATAAGTATCTTACTTTTGAAATTGACCATGAGGAATATGGCATTGATATTTCATATGTTATTGAAATTATTACTGTTTGTGCTATAACATGGGTTCCCGCGACTCCTGACTTTCTTAAAGGAATTATTAATTTGAGAGGTTCTATAGTTCCTGTTATAGACGCGAGACTGAGATTCAAAAAGCCTGAGAAAGAATATGACTCTCTGACTTGTATAATTGTTATCGAATATGAGAACTACAAAGTTGGTTTAATTGTTGACACTGTCAATGAGGTTACTTATATTCCGGAGGATATGATTTCTGTTCCTCCAAGCGCAAAACTTAAATATCAAAATAAATTTATTAAAAGTATTGGTAAAGTTGGAAAAGACGTTCAACTTCTTCTTGACCTTGACAAATTTTTGTTCTTGGAATAATCCTGAAAATGATTCTTGTTTTCAAGGATATTAGTTGACAGAAGCCACATTTTCGTGTGACTTTTTGGTGTGAGGATTGCTTATGAGTACAGATAAAATTGATATAGTTTTATATTCAGAATCTTTTTCTTTTGTTTCTATGATGAAAAAAAATCTTACTGACGGTCCAATTAATTTACTTAATTCATTTTCAACAATTAATGAAATTTTTTCAAGTAATCTTATTAGACCGGATGTTATTTTTGTATTACACAATTACTTTATTTCTAAAGAAAATCTTGATGTAATTATACAGCATCTGGAAGCTAAAAATATCAGTTTTGTTGGCGTCTGTGAAAACGCAAATAATGGTTTTGAACTGATGCGTAGAGGTGCCCTGGCAATTGTTATAAAAAATTGGGACGAAAGTGAATCTGCTGAAAAATTATTTATAAACAGTTTTACTCTTAAAATAAAAGACGCTGTAAACATCAAAAATATTATGATTAAACGCGAGGTCAAAAAAGAAGTTTGTGTAAATTCCGATAAAATTATCGCTATAGGTTCGTCGACAGGAGGAACAGAGGCAATCGTGGAAATTTTAAAAAGATTTCCGGCCGAAATGCCTCCAATACTTATTGTTCAGCATATGCCGGCTGTATTTACAAAAATGTACGCTGACAGACTCAATGACATTTGTGAAATGACTGTCTGGGAAGCAAAAAGCGGTGATAAGTTAAAACCTGGGCTTGTTTTAATCGCTCCTGGAGATTATCAGATGAAAGTCGTTAAAAATTACGATGGACTCTATGTAGAATGTTTCAAAGGCGAAAAAGTCAACGGTCATGCCCCTTCTGTTGATGTATTATTCGATTCTATCGCTGATACTGTTGGTAATAAAGCGATTGGAGTTATACTAACTGGTATGGGGGGAGATGGCTCAAAGGGCATGCTAAGAATGCACAACAACGGCGCTAGAACAATAGGACAGGATGAACATAGCTGTGTTGTTTACGGTATGCCAAAAGTCGCGTATGAAATAGGGGCTGTCGATGAGCAAATTTCTCTTCCAAATATTGCCTCGCGTATTATGAATATTATATAATTATCCAAAAA
>CATJCJ010000246.1 GCA_949738935.1 uncultured Eubacteriales bacterium
TGTTATTATATATAATGTCAGTAATTATGTAATTAAATATATAATTTAATTTGTGACTTTTAATCCCTATTGATTTTGATTTATTCTCAAAATTGATAGGGATTTTTTTGGATATTTTAATAGTTTTTAGACAGGCTGTTTTTAGATTTTAGACAGGTTCTAAGGAATTCTTTTAGTGGCTCGCGATAAAAAATTATGAATTGTTATAAGTCAAATAAGCGCTATACGAGGAGTAAAAATTGTAATTTTGGCAAAAATTAATTATTATAATTATTATTGGAATAAAATGATAATTTTAGGACTATATTATTAATATGTACAAACAATGATTTTGGGAGGCCTTGATTATGATTAAAAATTTTTTCTCAAAAGTTAATAAAAATAATGAAATTAGCAAAGATGATGAGAGAATCAGAGATATGCTATGTAAGGTGAAAAGAGAACTTGATTATGTTCATCAGGAGTTTGATTATACAACAGATGATATTCTTATTGATAGCTTTATCTATGAAATTCAAGCATTAAATAAGAAATATCAATATTATATTAAACTCTGTAAAGAGCGTGGTCTTGTCGCTGATGGATTTGAAAGTATTTGAGTTGGTCTTATAAGATGTACCTTTAATTGAGGGTGGTTATTTATGGATTCTGAAAGTGTTATTATGTATATGATTGGGATTTGTCTTTTATTTGTTTTATTTATATTTTTTTCTGAAAAATTTAAAGTTTTTGGAAAGTTTATTTTTAACGGGGTGATTGGTTCTGTTGGAATATATATTATAAATTATATTTTTTCTTCAATTGGACTTTTTGTTGGGATAAATGTTGTTACTTTTATTGTTGTGGGAGTATTAGGTATTCCCGGAATTATATCGCTTTATATTATAAACGCGTTTTTATAAGAAGCAGTATTTTTTGAGTTTTTAACTGTAATATTTATAGTAATTGACGAAATTTTCATTATAAAACAATTTTTTGATATATCAGAGGTCTATTCTTTTGCTGTAGATAAATTGATTTTTGTCGATATATATGATAAAATATAAACGATAGAGACAAATTTACTTATTTGCGGAAAAATATGTACTGGAAGTTGTAATTTGTTTCTATCGTCTTTAAAATTAGTGCTTACAATAGATAAGGATTGGTTTGAATATGAATCATAGTGATTTTTTTTGTAATTTATATAAAAGGCTTATTGAAAATGAGTTTTTTTTGATTGACGGACTTTTTGATAAACCTAAAATTGATGATAAAAGTGAATATGTTGGGATATATAAAATTACAGGTAATTTTATATATTGTGTAGCTTTATTAAATCAGAAAGCTTTAGGTGACCATTATGAGATATGTGTAAATGACATTAAATATAAAATAGAGACGATTATGTCAAGACTTAATGTCAGTAAAGTAATTTTTTTGAGTCTTATTATTGCTGATACTTTGGACAAGACAATTTGCGATTTCACGGAAAAGTTTTATTATGATAGTGATGAGTCTTTTAATAATTTGTGCTGGGTTGTTGACTGTAATTCAAAGAAAATTATTTTTGGAAAAAATCAGCCGGATAAAATATTGAATATACATAAAATTATATATGATTTATTTTTTGAGACTCCTGATATTGCTGGAGATGATTTTTATTATATCTCTGAAAGTGTTGAACATGAGAAAAATAGTCGACTTAAGTCTGATAGAGTTGTTGTTACATTTATTATTCTTATAATTAATTTTGTTGTGTTTGCTGTTATGGAGCTTAACGGAGGTTCTGAGAATACTGAAAATTTGATTAGATTTGGCGCGGTTTCATCTGATTTGGTGTTTGAAAATGGGGATTATTTCAGATTGATTACAGATATGTTTGTTCATATTGGTTTTGCTCATATTGCCGCTAACAGTTTGTCTCTTTATATACTTGGAACAAGAAGCGAAAAATATTTTGGCGGACTTTTATTTTTGCTTATATATGTTTTGTCAGGCGTTGGGGCGTCTTTGGCAAGTATTATGTTTACTGATAATCTTTCTGCGGGAGCTTCCGGAGCCATTTTTGGAATAATGGGAGCTATGCTTATTTACAGCATAATGAGTAAAAAATCTATGGGGGATTTTTCAGCTTATTTTATGGTGATTTTTTCTTTGATAAGTGTTTGTGCCGGATTTTTTATGAACGGTGTTGATAACGCCGGGCATATCGGAGGTTTTATTACAGGTATTTTAATATCTGTTGTTTATAATGTGATGAAGAAAAAATTTAGTAAATATTAAAGTGATGGGGATTAATATTTATTTGTTTTTTGGAAAAACTATTTTGAGAAAATAGCGGAGGCTCTGGTAAAAGATAAAATTTGTATGTTTTTGGAGTTTCTCTAATGAATACCGATAATTTAAATATATTTTGTTTAATTTTAACCGGTATTATCCTAAAATTTTTATGGGAGGTTTTTTTATGGAGGAAAAGTATTTTTGCTCTGTTATTAGAGAATTTGAAAAAGAGGAATTCTCTGAGGAAATTGACTGTATTGATGATTTTTTGGGGTTTTCCTCGAAAAAATTTAGATTTTTGGATATGAATTCCGCTAGTGAGGATTGTATTAATAAATTTTTATTTATGTGGCTGCCGAAGAAAGTTGTTGACAGTGACAGCGGGATTATTGAAAAATATGTTAAGGCTGTGAATATGTTTTCTAAATATGTATTTGAAAAGTATAATATAAATATTGGGGAGAAAAATGCCGATGATGTTTCTGAGATAAAAAGAATATGTAAAATAAACAATGAATTTAAACGGTTTTTGTGTGACCCTGTTATTTCATATTCTCCTTTATTGATTGATTTTAATATTTACAAAAGAAGAAGAAATAAAATTAATAAACCTTCTTTTTTTAATATGCTGGACAAAGGTTATTTTACTGTTGAGGAAATTTTTTCGGGAGATTACTTTCTCTTAAAAAAGATGTGTACAGGAAGATTTATTAAAGTGGCTGTTGATAAAAAAATTTTGGCTAAGGTAAAAAAGAGAGATATTTTATATGCCAGTCTTAGACAAAATCCATTTTTCTCTTGGGAACTTACAGAGGTATACAAATATTATTCCGGAAATGTAATTGACTATATAAAAGTTATGTAAAGGCTGCTGGGCGACGCTTCATTTATTTGGACGGAGCCCATGGTCTTAATTCTAAAGAAAAGAGGGTTATATATGATTTTTGAGATTTATGAGGAAATGAAAGAAAATTCAACAAATATCTTTCCTGGGAGGAAACTTGTTGTTGGGGCCGGAAAAGTAAATTCGGATGTTTTGCTTATTGGTGAGGCGCCTGGAGGGGAAGAGGAAAAACAGGGGAAACCTTTTGTTGGAAGCGCCGGTAAAAATCTTGATAGATTTCTTAAGATTGTTGAACTTGAAAGAGATAAAATTTATATTACTAATGTTGTTAAGCTTCGTCCTTTTAGACTGAGTCCCAAAACAAATAAACCTGTTAATCGTTCTCCAAATAAAGAGGAACTTGATTTTTTTAAACCATATCTGTATCGTGAGATTGAGACTATTAACGCTAAAATTATTGTCACTTTGGGAAATACAGCTTTGAGAGCTGTTTTTAAAGATGATGCGGTCTCTATAGGAGATTATCATGGCAGAATATGGGAAGTATTTGGATTTAGAGTTTTTCCCCTTTATCATCCGGCTTCTATTATTTATAATAGAGAATTGGAAAAAGTTTATTTGGAGGATTTGGAAGAGCTTAAAAAGATTTTACATAGTTAAATGCCGTCGTATTCGTCGGAATTTATATAAATTTTATTATGGAGGTTTTTTGTTATGAAAGTTTTGATGTTAAACGGAAGTCCGCATAAGGAAGGTTGTACATATACCGCTTTGTGTGAAGTTGAAAAGGTTTTGAGAGAAAAGGGAATTGAAACTGAGATTTTTCAAATTGGTACAGAGCCTGTCGCGGGGTGTATCGCTTGCGGGGCTTGTCTTAAAACAAGCAAATGTTTTAGAAATGACAAAGTTAATGAATTTATTGACAAATGCAGAGAGGCTGACGGTTTTGTTTTTGGTTCTCCCGTTTATTACGCTGGCGCTTCAGGACAGATTTCGGCGTTTCTTGATAGAGTGTTCTATGGCAGAACATCTATATTTGCGGGTAAACCAGGTGCCGCTGTTGTAAGCTGTAGAAGAGGAGGCGCTTCAGCCGCTTTTGACCAGATTAATAAGTATTTTACTATTTCAAAAATGCCTGTGGTGTCTTCTCAGTATTGGAATCAAGTTCATGGAAACACACCTGAGGAGGTTGTCCAAGATTTTGAGGGTATGCAGACTATGAGAACTTTAGGTGAGTTTATGGCATGGATTTTGAAGTGTATTGACGCCGGAAAAAACGCGGGTATTGAGGTTCCTGTTGGAGAAACTCCAGTAAAGACTAATTTTATTCGATAAGTTTTAAAACTATGTTTAAATTACAGTAAATGGATAAAAAAAATAAGCAGATAAATCTCAAAAAAAAGATATATTAAGGGAATTTCTGTTGATTCACAATAAAAATTTTGTGAATTTCTATAATAGGGTTGTTGTGTTAAGAAAAATATCACAAGATATAGTGAGTTTTTGGCAAATACTATATCTTGTGTATTTTTTTGTTAACGTGGCAGTCCTATTTATTTTTTAAAAAAGTGATTGTCTCTTTATCGGACTTTTTGAACAGTCACATTCTTTTTTTTGATTTTTGCATTCGGGTTTTGATATGATAAATGTTTTTTCGGAGTCAAAATAGTCTTGAACTATTCTTAACGCCTCACCGAAATTATCAATTTAAGTAAATGCTTTCAAATGCTGTCAGACAGCGTGATTGGGGTGTTTCGCGATTTATAGCAGTCCAACCTGAAAATAAACAAGTTTGTTGGCTAAAAATTATTTTTACCGTGTTACTGTTAGTCGGCGCAGGATTTTGATTACACTCTCTTTCCAGAGCATTATAAAAAATTTCATTATTGCAATAAATATTTTATTTGTTTCTTTACATATAACTGGAATGGGGGATATTGAATTTGTTAAATTATGAAATTTGTTGCGATTTTACTCATATGATAATAATGGATGGAATAGATTTATATTCCAATACAACACCCATTTGTGGGACATTGAAGGAGGTATTTATAATGGCTGATTTAAAAAATGAATACATAGATACTAATAATATAAAACATGAAGTGAAGCATATTGTTATGTCTGATTATGATAAAAATAGCAAAGAGCGTATAGTTGATGAATTATTTAACGTTATGATGAGACCAAACAGACATATTAGGGCATAGAAATTATATTTGAGAGAATATGAATAATTCAATAAATTATGTTTGAGAACCTGTCTAAAATCTAAAAAAGCCTGTCTAAAAACAAAATATACACAAAAAGTCGGTTAAAATTTCATTTTTTTGGATATTTTAATAGTTTTTAGACAGGCTCTTAAAAATCTATTATGAAATGAGGTACATTTATATGGCAATTATTCTATATGCCAGAAAATCAGTAGAACGTGAAAATAGTATCAGCTGTGAAACTCAGCTCGAATACTGTAAATCAGTTATTAAGCCTGATGAGAGAAATGAAAAAATTATAACTTTTATAGATAATGGGTTCTCCGGAGGAAATGTCAATCGTGAAGGTTTTCAGAAAATGATGAAATTGGTTCGAAAAGATAAAGTCAGTAAAGTAATTGTTTATAAGCTCGACCGTATAAGCCGTTCATTATTGGATTTTGTAAATATATTGCAGGAATTTAAAGCTCATAAAGTTGAATTTGTGTCCTCACAAGAATCTTTTGACACGTCTTCTCCATACGGCGAATTGATTGTAAAAATTTTAATGGTATTTGCTGAATTTGAGAGAACCTCAGCAATTAATCGTGTAACACAAGCCTATGCTCACCGAAGTGAAATGGGCTTTTATATGGGAGGCAGACAGCCTTATGGATTTGAGCTTGTACCAACGGTTATTCACAATATAAAGACAAAAAAGTTAAATCCTATACCTTTTGAGGCTGACCAAATAAGATATATATTTGAAGTTTACGCTCAGGAAAATGTTTCTCTGCGCCGTTTGCTGGATATTCTTATTTCCGAAAACAAAAAGCCTTTAAATGGAAGTGATTGGTCAACAGCAAAAATTTCCACTCTGTTGAAAAATCCTATCTATGTCAAGGCTGATTCAGATATATATGACTATTATGACAGCCACGGTGTTCAAATAGTAACTGATATTTCAATGTTTACAGGGGAATACGGAGCACAGCTTTACGGACGTACAAAGCATAAATCGGATAATCCAGATTGGTCTGATATGAAGCTGGTTTTATTAACGCATACTGGTATTGTAGATTCAGATATATGGCTTAAATGTCAAAGAAAACTTGAAAAGAATAAACGGATAACAAATAGTTATAGTAATCAGACCAGTTGGCTTGCCGGTAAAATTATCTGCGAAAAGTGCGGATATACAATGACAACTATAAAGGGAAAAATTAATAAAGAGGGTGAAATGAGAAGATACTTTAACTGTACAGGAAAATCTCATAAAAAAATCTGTACAGGACCTAAATTATCTATTTACGCCAAAGATTTGGAAGATATGATTTATGATTGTATTTTTGAAAAATTGTCAGAATTAAAAGGAAGAAACAGTATAAAAACAAAGGGAAATACAGCGGAGATTAACGATTTAAAGTTAAAAATTAAAGTTATAGAAAAATCAGAAAAACAACTTATGGACACTATGCTTGCGGGCGGGTTTAATAATGATTTACTGAACTTTGCCAACCAAAAAGCTACACAACTTAAAAAAGATAGGCTAGATTTATATGAACGTATAGAAAAATTGAAAAGCAAAGAAACTGATACTATTGTAAATTTTAGCAAGTTATGGAAGACTGCTGATTATAACCGGAAGAAAGCTGTTGCTATGATAATAATACACAAAATAATTATAAGTGAAGATAACAGTGTTAAAATTATATGGAATATATAGCAAACCGTCAGGAAAAAGGTAATCCTGACGGTTTGCTTTTTCTTGACCCCTGTATGAAATTAAAGAAATTGAATACTTTAGTTTTAAGATACGCTTTTTTTTAGATTTTAGACAGGTTCTAAAATGAATTATAGAGAACCAATAAAAATTTTGCGAATTGCTATAAGTAAATGATTTTATGAATATAATTAGAACTGTATATGATTTACGAAATAATTCGCTGAAATTTGAAGGATTGTAAATGAAACGGTAAAGCCTGTATTTCTTACAAAATATAGTTGATAATATAAGAGAAAAAATGTTATACTATATAAAGAGGCTTTCATTCAGCGGTATAATCAACGTTTCTGTAAAATTTATGTTTGTGGCGTTTTTATAGGCAATAATACTTTTAAATTTATTATAAAGTGAGGTCATAATTATGAAATCAAAAGTTTATTTTACAAAATCTATCACACCTGAAAAAGTAATTGAAATGTATAAAATGCTGGATAAACCATTAAACGGCAAAGTTGCGGCAAAGGTACATTCCGGGGAAGCGGGAAATCAGAATTTTTTGCGTCCTGAGTTTTGGAAACCTATGATTGACTATGTAAACGGAACGGTTGTCGAATGTAATACCGCATATGATGGAGAAAGAAACTATTCTGAAAAACATAAAAAACTTATGGAGACTCATGGTTGGACAAAATATTTTGATGTAGATATAATGGATGAGGAAGGTCCTGATTTTAAAATTGATATTCCTAATGGTAAAGTATTAAAAGAAAACTATCTTGGTAAGAATATCAAAAATTACGACTCTATGATTGTACTTGCGCATTTTAAAGGTCACCCAGCTGGAGGATACGGCGGAGCGCTTAAGCAATTATCCATAGGCTGCGCTTCTTCTGAGGGAAAAGCTTTTATACATTCAGCGGGTTTTACCAAAGACCAGAATATTGTATGGGAACATATGGCGCAACAGGATATATTCTGTGAATGTATGGCGGATGCCGCTTTATCTGTTGTTGATTATTTTAAAGGTAATATAGCGTATATAAATATTATGGCGAATTTATCTGTTGACTGCGACTGCTGTGCGGTGGCGGAAGACCCTTGTATGAAAGATATCGGTATTTTATCATCAACCGACCCGATTGCTTTGGACCAGGCTTGTATGGATTTGATTTATTCATCAAGTGACCCAGGAAAAGACCATTTTATTGAAAGAGTTGAGTCATTGCACGGTATTCATACTATTGAGGCGGCAGCGGATTTGAAATTCGGCAGCCGTGAATATGAACTTATAGAAATTTAGCAAACATAAAGTGTTGTGGTGAAAATGAATAAAATCAGAGCTGTTTATATCTTGAAAATAAAATTAGTATGAAATTAACGGAGGTAATGTTATGTGTACAGCTGCGACATATAAAACAAAAGATTTTTATTTTGGCAGAACATTGGACTATGATTTTTCTTATGGTGATGAAATTGCGGTTACTCCACGTAATTTTTCATTTCATTTTAGAAATGTATGTGTTGTAAAAAAACATTATGCCATTATTGGAGCGGCGCATATTTCCAATAATTATCCTCTATATTATGATGCTGTAAACGAAAAAGGTCTTTGTATGGCGGGTCTTAATTTTGTCGGCAACGCGCGTTATAGAGATAAAATACAAGGTAAGGATAATATTGAACAGTTTGAATTTATTCCATGGATTCTTTGTCAGTGTGCTTCTGTTGAAGAAGCGAAAAAGTTGCTGGAAAAAATTAATCTTAATAATGAACCTTTTAACGAGGATATGCCGCCAGCTCAGCTGCACTGGATAATAGCCGACCATGAAAAAGCTGTTACAGTGGAATCGGTTGAAGACGGACTTAAAATTTATGATAACCCTGTTGGGGTTTTAACAAACAATCCCCCGTTTGACGAGCAGATGTTTCAGCTTAATAACTATATGAGCCTTTCATCGAAAACACCAGAAAATTGTTTTTCTAAAAAACTTCCGTTACGCACATATAGCAGAGGAATGGGAGCGTTAGGGCTTCCAGGAGATTTATCTTCTCAATCTCGCTTTGTGAGAGCGGCTTTTGTGAAAATGAATTCCATTTCTGAAGAGTCAGAATATGAAAGTGTAAGCCAGTTTTTCCATATTCTTGGTTCTGTTGACCAGCAAAGGGGCTGCTGTGATGTTGGCGGCGGAAAATTTGAGATTACAATCTATACCTCTTGTTGTAATGCTAATAAAGGAATTTATTATTACACCACTTACAATAATCATCAGATTACGGCTGTCGATATGTATAAAGAAAACCTGGAAGGAACTTCTATGATAAGATATCCTTTTATTTCCTGTGAGCAGATTAAAATGCAGAATTGAGATAACAGAGCGGTAAGTTTGCAATGCTGTTTTAAGTTGACGCGCAAAGGGTTATTTACAGTAATTTTGAGGCTTTATTGCCCTTTGCGCCGTTTACTTAAATTTGTAAGGTTTGCCTCACCAAATCTTTGGAAATGAACGATTTCTCGTTCTCTCAAAAATTTTATTGGTTCAATTACATCGGGGTCGTCTGTTAATGATAAGATATATTCGTAAGTTGAGCGAGCCTTTTGCTCTGCTATGGCTTTGTAAAAACAACATAAAAAAACAAGTCTGTTTTCGCATAATTTATTTTATCACAATTTATTTTTGAATGCAAATTTAATACGAATAAATACCAAAAAATGATAGATATATATAAACAAAAAAGGAGTGTGGACACTAAAGAAAAAGGTATAAGCAATTTATATATTTATTATTTATTGGGAGGACGAGAATATGGGAGTTAAAGAGACAATAGAAAAAAATCAGTTATCTTTTGAAAAGATAAATTTAATTCTAAAAGACATACGAGAAAAAAATGATGCCACAATAGAAAAATTAAATTACGCTACCGCATATCAAGTAGACAAAATTATAGACAACTATCAGAAGTTGTCCTGCTACAATTTTAGGCTGGAAAGAATTATAAAAGAACTAATTGAGTTTAACAATCTGCTTGATGAGGAAGTTTTATTTAAAGAATTTGATTTAATTAAATAATGAGGAAAATATTATGTTGACTAATAAACTACAAAACAAAAATCAGTCAAGGACTAAAGAAAGTGGCATATATTTAGAATTAATAGCGGATAACGTTTATTTTACAAGAATAGAAATAGCTAATTGTTTTATTTTATTTGGATTAATCGTTAAAACATCAGAGAACTTTTATAAGATGAAACAGTTTAAGCTATGCCGAAAGAAGAAAACATCTATTAAAAGTGTAGCTTCAGCGTTTTTAACAAAATTAGTGAATTTGTTAAATTAATGTTTATCAGTGTACAAAAAAATAGGAATACTATTAAAGGATATTCTTATTTTTTGTACACTTAAAAATTGTTGACAGAAGTTTAATGTGGCTATATAATTAAGAATATAGAAAAACATACTTATTTTAGTACGGAAAGGCGGTATAATAATGTTAGCTGTTAAGAGTATGGATGTTAGAGATAACTTTAAGGATTGGTGCAATAAAGTAACTAACGGAGAAACTGTTATTATATCAAGACCCAAAAATGAAAATATAGTAATGCTGTCAGAAAAAGAATACAATGAAATGTTAAAAGCAAAAAGAAACGCAGAATACCTTACTATGTTAGATAAATCCATTTCAGAAGCGGAAAAAGGTGGATTTGTCATAAAAACTATTGCGGAGTTGGAGGACTATGAAAAATGAACATAGTTTTTACGCCTACTGCTTGGAAACAATATACTGAATGGCAAATACAAGATAAAAAAGTGATTAAGAGAATTAATGAATTAATCAAAGATATTGACCGTAATGGATTATTAAAAGGCATAGGCAAACCTGAACCGCTAAAATATAGGAAGATGTTTAGCAGACGAATAACAGATGAACATAGATTGACATATAATATTGACAGTAATCAAAACCTTATTATATATTCTTGTAAATATCATTATGAATAAAGGGCTTTACATAATAAATCATTTGGTGTATAATGAATAAAAAGCCAATAGCAGGATAAAGGTTACATAAGTTACAATATACAATTAAAGTTTGAAACTTGTATGTTCGGCTTTAAGAGCTGTATATACTTTATAAGTTACTTAATTACAAGGTTACATCATAATTGCGTTATGTGAAGCACTTGTAATTTAGGTAACTTTTTTTATTTTTATTGTCATTTTTTATTTACCTTTCGACAAAATAGTGCTATGCTTAAAATAGTATTATTTTAAAGGAGTTGTTTATATGACACAACCAGAATGGAAAATAGAAGATGACGGCACAATACATAAAACTTATGATATAAGTCAAGATAATAAATTTCAGTACAAAGAAATAGCTCTCTATATTGAAAAAATAAAAGACGAGTTCACTAATAAATTTAAGTTAAAAATAGAATTTAATGTTATTCCAGCTGATGAAGAACGAACAGAAGAAATAAGAGGATGTGCTTATTGTAGTTTATTGGGGTTAGACGAGGAACTTGTAAATTTGCGTGAATATGGATGTATTCTTTCAAGACCTGATGTTATGGATATAAAGAAACTTATCGAAGATAATTTTATAGTTTTTAAAACCAAATCTTCATTAGACGGAGAACTAGATAATTATAAAGCGGCTCTTTTTGCATTTAAAGAGTATCTTGAAGACAGTGATACTTCAAAAAATAGTAACACTTCAGAAAACAGCGATACTTCAAAAAATAGTAACACTTCAGAAAACAGCGACACACAAAAAAATAGTGACACTTCAAATTACTGTATACCAGTGAAAGAGTTTAATGACACACTGTTTGAATTAGGCTTTGAGAAATCAGAAGTAATGGCTGTAAGAAAATGGCTATCAAAAGAAAACTACATTGAATCATACAATGCAAAAGTGGTTAAGCGTGATTCAAAAGCTAAAAGGGTTATAGTTTTCAACAAAGATAACTGTAAGAATTTTTTTGAAGAGTACAAAGAAAGTACTTTGAAAAAGGAGGATAGCTAAATGTTTTTAGATAGAAAACTGCCTCCTTTATCAATTATAAGTTATTATGGGGGCAAATATCAGATGTGCTACCAGATAGCTGATATGTTAAAAAAATATGAAAATGATGGTGTGGATACTTATGTAGAATTATTTGGCGGAGGTGCAAGGGTTTTACTTAATAAACCACGTCATAAATTTGAGTATTACGGTGAACTTATGCAAGGAATGAATACTCTTTTTAAAGTTTTAGCGGATAAGAAAAAAGCGGATAAGTTTATCAGCTACCTTTTTGACATAGAAGTATCAGAAAATTTATTTTATGAATGCAAATTGTACAAGGACTATTACGAGGATTTATTTTTTGATTTTAAAGTGAAAGAAACAGCCTATTTTATTGAAAAAGCAATTAAAAATACTGATAAAAATAAAATCAAAAGTAAATTTGTGCGTATCGCCAAATCATTTTTGACTTATAAAGTTTTTTTAGATGCTATGAATAAATATTATAATTCTAAAGTTAAGTTTAATGAGTTTATAAAGTCTAAGTTTAATAAAATTAATATACCTTATAATACAGATATAGAACAAAATATAGATATTTTAACCGATATTATAAGTACTATGTATGACATAGTTTTTGAGGAGCTTGACTTTGGTCTGGAAAATTCAAAAACAAGATTTAATAAAATTATTGATGACTGGCTTATTGATGATTTAGATTTACGTTATCAGGAGGAGCAAACTGTCAATAAGAATGATATGAAATACCCTCACTTAAAATTAATTGATGATGAAGATATACAACTTGCTGTTGCAACATATTTTGTTTATCTGCTATCAAGAAACGCACTAGGTGTAAGATGGGGTGCAAAAGGAGCGGCTTACGCAAATAAAAGGGATATGTACGAAAAGAGAGTATCAAAGCTGACAGACGTTATAGAAAGACTTGACGGGGTTCATATACTTGGAAGTATTCCAGCTGAATTTATGATTAATAAAAAGATTGCTATAAATTCAGAGGATACATATATTGATTTTGGATACCTTGATATGTTTGATAAGCCTAATGTTTGTATGTATTTAGACCCTCCATATTTAAGAGAAAACGGAGATACAGAAGAATATAACCCCAGCATTCATTATAAAACATTATATACTGTTGAAAGTCATAAAAATTTGTTAAAAAAGGTTCGTATGCTTAATTGTAATATTATAATATCTAACTATGATGACAAATTCCACTTATACAAGAGATACCTTGAAGATGGAGAGGAACTATCAATGAAAGAAAAAAAGACTTTTAAGCCATTTAAGCGGAGGGAAGTTCCTGCAATAACAAATTTGAATAATAACGGCAAAATTCAGCGGACAGAGGTTTTATGGTATCGATATGTTTAGAAATGGGTTTAAAATCAATTTTAAGGGGCATTTCAAGGGTTTAAATGATAGTTTAGTATAAATTACTATAAAAGCAACACGCCACAGGGGCAAATAGAGGGCAAATAAAGGTGTATCAAATTTCATATGGTGTATATATTAAATAAATTTATGATATGGATATAAAAATAAGGAAGTAAAGCACTTAAATTTGATATTATATTGTAAAATGAAATGGTTTAATTGGGATTAAAAAGTTTTGTATCACTAAAATTTTAAAACCTGTATTATAAAACAAAATTTAAAGTCTATTGGAACAAAATTTAGATTTATGGGATGTTTAAATGAGATTTCATTAAGGTGTACTCAAAAGTTACGAAAATGTTTATTAGATTTTTAAATAATAAATAAAAAAACGTAATTCCAAAGCAGACCAGTTTATTTTATTTAACAAAAAATATCATACTTTAAGGAGTGAAATACAATGAACGCAGAAAATGAACAATCAAAAATCAACAGGAGGTATGGATATATCAGAGTTTCAAGTAAAGAACAGAACCTTGCGAGGCAACAGGTTGAAATGCAAAAATTAAATTTGGCTTATATATTTGAGGAAAAAGCAAGCGGAAAAAATGTTGACCGACCA
This sequence comes from uncultured Eubacteriales bacterium, assembly GCA_949738935.1. Taxonomy (GTDB): domain Bacteria; phylum Bacillota; class Clostridia; order Lachnospirales; family CAG-274; genus MGBC114079. The sequence goes on from CATJCJ010000246.1 coordinate 14,058, forward strand.
GAATTGCAAAAGATGTTAAGTATTCTTTCAGAGGGTGACACAGTTGTTGTGTTGTCAATAGACAGACTTGCAAGGAATACAAAAGATTTGCTTGAACTTGTTGATTTATTTAAGAAAAAAGGCATAAATTTTATAAGTTTGAAAGAAAACATTGATACATCAACACCAACAGGAATGTTTATAATTACAATACTTGGTGCATTAAGCGAATTGGAACGGGAATACATACGAGAACGTCAAAGGCAAGGCATTGCAATAGCGAAAACGCAAAAAAATATAAAGGCAGAAGGGAAAGAAAGATACCAGGGCTTGAGGAAATGACAAAAAGGGTGCGCAGTGGAAATATGAGCGTTGAGGAAGCGTCAAAGCTGTTATGTATAAGTCGCTCTACTTATTATAGAAGGTTGAAAAAGTTAGAGACACTTGATAACGAGGTAATAGACTTTTAAAATGTATATGTGTATTTTCAGCTACCCATAAAATTAAATAAAATAATTATGTTTAATTGGCGGACAATGAAGATTGTACCGCCTTTTTATATGTACCTATAAAATAATCAGCGGTAAAGATGCGGAAACAGGAAAATTACTTGGCTATACAATAAAGTGAATATAAGCATAAAAGTGAACTTTTATATAGGGAGTATAGAAGAATATAGTAACATATAGGAGTACCTATATAGGGATATATAAATATAGATATTCTTATTGATTAAGATGTGTTTTGTATATATACTTTAATAGGAGCAGTATTGTTTATTTGTAAGTTTGGTTAATGTTCTCCCGTACCCACAAATTTGTTAAAGATGAAAATAGGGAAATAGGGAAATTACTTGTTGATATATTAATTATAAATAGCATAAAATAAGGAGTCCATAAGAAAATATTCAAAATCTATGTTGTTTTACTTATGATGGTTAGATATAATAATGATATACTTATGATTTTACGGATTAATTTCTCAATTATATTTATTTCAAGGAGGGTTTAGATATGAGAATGACTTGGAGTGAAATAGTAAAAAAATACCCTGACCAGTGGGTTGGTTTAGTTGATGTAGAATGGGATGGTGCTGACGTAATAACAGCTATAGTAAAGTACACTGATAAAACAAGAGATGAATTAATTAAAATGCAGGCAAGCGGAACAGGTGTACACAGTATATATACAACACCTAATAACTTGATACCAGATATAGGATATTTAATGTGAGGTGACGCAATAGTTATGGAAGAATTTACTATAAGACTAAGTAAAAAACATCAAAGACCAGTGTTAAAAGTGGAGGCATTTGACGATATGTACGCATTATTGGATACTGGTGCTATATTTCCTGTATGGGTGGAAGATGAAGAAATACTTAAAAATTATTACAATGCGAAACTGATAATAAAAGGTATAAAGTTTAGTGGGTTCGGAGGTTATACTGTTGGTAATGTATATAAACTTGAATGTTTTAAATTTGGTAAGCTTATATATCCGGGATTTCATATTGTAACATCAAGAGAAAATCGTTATCCATTTAGTATGATTTTAAGTGCTACAATGTTCAGAAACCTAATATACACCATAGATGATAAAAACCACATACTTACAGTAAAAATACCAGACGATGAGTCCAGTGTCAGAAACTTAATAATTAAGGACAGTAACGGCAGAATAAATGTATTATATAACAATAAAGAGATTTAATGTTGATGTTCTAAAAAGTGTTTAGAATGTGTTTATTTGGGGTTTATTTGCGATTTAAGACGATTTAAGTGTTACAACAATAGATTTTATATTAAAATCATAAAACGTCACCAGAGGGCACCCAGACGTGTTTAAATTGATTTAGGTTAATATTATAAATTTCCATATAGGAATGAGCAATAAAAATGAGGTGTTTGATTTTTAATAATCGATATAGATATTAAAATGTGTTTATTTGGGGTTTTAAGGGGGTAAATTTTAATTTTAAACATCAGGATAAATAATTTCACAAAGAAATAGAAAAACGCACTAGAACGGCAATAAAAGGGGTTTAAAAGCAAATCAATGAAATAGTGGTAATAATAGTTATAATAGTTATATAAAAGTTTATGGGGATTTGAATAGGTTTACAGTATAAAGAATTACCTCTTGATTTTGCTATGATGGTGAATAAAGTTTCATTAACTAATAAATAAAGAAATAATATATTTCAAATACTTTTGTAATTGGATATACAAGATGATAATTTACTAAAATAAA
>CATJCJ010000247.1 GCA_949738935.1 uncultured Eubacteriales bacterium
CCAAAGGTCATTAAATCCTTAAAATCAAATTGATTTTTCATAGCGTCACCCCCATTCCTCAAAAGAATGAAGGTCAGCACACCCCGCACCGATTGCCTCGTAAAATATAGGCAAAGTAAAAAATATAATTTTATACCAAACCTATAAAAATATTTTATCATATTTTGTCATTTGAAGCAATAATAAAATCATTTCTAAATAATAACCATCTTATCAGGTTTTACTCCCAATAAACGGACAAAATATCTTCCCGCCGCAAGGATTCTCAGCCTTACAAATCTCAGAGGCAATATAAAAAATCTGCCGTTCTCTCGGCATATCACAAAACTCTTCCATTCTTAGTCCGTGCCTCTGCCAAAGCATATGAGCCCAATAGCTTTCAGAACCATTACGGGCAATTAGTTTTTTGCCTCATCAAGAAGCTTTTCCTCTTCCATTTCCGGATACTCACCCAAACCCAAAGCGGCCATAATTATTTTAGTAACGTAATCATACTCCTTAGGATTCGAGAAAACAAGCTCAGGCATTTTTGTAACATCAACGCAATTATAAAATTTCATCAGCTCCTCATTTTTCAAATCAGGATATTTTAATGTCTCGACTATAATATGTCTAAACGCCGCCGAATCATCTTTCTCGACTTTCCACACAATATTTCCGGAATGCACAATCGGCTTTCCTTTTTTATCCATAGCGATAGATTTTTTTGTGTAATTATCATAAATTTTATCAATTTCAGACTGTGAGATAACTTTAATCTCAAAATCAATCACTTTTCCCTTATCATCTGTAAAAGACTTCGGACCTTTCACGGTAATAATCTCATCTTTCTTTTCCCTCATAAAAAATTTTAAATCTTTAGCCATAATAAAAATATCTCCTTATAATTTATTTTATCAAAAAAACCGCCCACAAAAGCAAGCGATTTTTTATAAGAAATAATACTCACACAACATCTTTAGCGTTAAAAGAGATTGAGTCCTCAAAAACATCTCCGTTTGTATCAATCTTTATAAGATTGATGTCACCCGTAATCACACAGCTGACAACTGTTGTCGTTTTATCACCATAGTTTGTGTAATAGTCTGAGTTTTTGTCATTCATGACACCTTGAATAGTAAACTCAGGTGTCACTTTGTCTTTCATATATTTTTTAACAATATCCTCAAGCCACGGGGTGGAACGCCGTCTTGTTATAGTCCCTGTTATTTTCGCTCCTTTCCAGCGGCTGCTGGGTGTTGTCTCTCCCAAAAGTCTGCCTTCCCACACTTCGGGAGTAAATTTAATCTCACATTGAACAGCGTCAAAACACATAACGCCGTCCATAAATATTACTCCCTCTGTAATCATAATAGGGCTTTTATTATATTTCATAATCAATTATGCCTCCTTTATCTCGTGGAAATTGTGAAATAAAGTTTCTCAGCGCTGTCA
>CATJCJ010000248.1 GCA_949738935.1 uncultured Eubacteriales bacterium
CAAGCGTGGGTGAGGTGGTGGAAAAATATAACGGGACTGTAAAAATAGAAACAGATGAAAATGTTTTTACAATTACAGTAGCTTTATATGTATAAAAAAACAGGCTCTCGGTAATCCGTTGAGCCTGCTTTTTTACAGTTCACGTACTCAGCATATACAATTGGCGAACAACTACTTGAAATTTTTTCTAAAATTATGTAAAATAATGTCGGATAAGCAAAACCTTAAACAGAAAGGAAGTTGTGTTATGAAAAACAACCAAAAAAAGCCTAAGTTTATTACGGCAAAAAAAGCAATTGCAGCAGCGGCGAAAATGGCTACGTCTATTAACGTTAATTCGGCTTGTTTATTTGTGATTCATCAGCCGAAATTACCTAAGGGCGCTGAGAAGCTCCGCAAGTTCTGAGAATGGGAATCTTTGCAACGCTTTCGCATAAGATCGGAGATAATCTTGTGCGCAGCAACGTGATTAAGGAGGAAGACGCAGAGATATACATATATGGGATAAATCAAATATTTGTATCTGTTCTTAATGTGTCTTCCGCTTTAATTATCGGGCTGATTTTGGGTATGCTTCTTGAAAGTGTAATATTTTTGGCAGCATATATTCCTTTGAGATCGTTTGCGGGAGGATATCATGCTAAAACACCAGTGAGATGTTATTTTACTTCGGTGTTTCTTATATTTGCAGTTTTGTTGTTTTGTAAGTATATACCCTTTAATTTGCTTTTGCATGGTGGTATATTGATTATCAATTCAGCAATATGTGCTTTTCTTTGTCCTGTTCAAGATAATAATAAGCCATTAGATGCTGTTGAATGCAAAAGATATAAGAAAATTGCGATTGTTATTTTGCTAATTGAAGCTTGTGCGTGGATGATAGCTCCCTTTGTAATATATATGCTTGGGAAAATTATTTCCATTGCTATATTTTTGGAAACTATCATGTTACTTTTAGGAAAAATAAAAACAAATTTATAATGGAGTTGTAAAGCATATTATTGAGGTTAAAGAGAAAACTTTTATATGATATTATTGTTCTTATCACATTTTAAATCGGTCATAATTTGATAACAAATATTATAATCTGAATAAAAATAAAGCATAAAATATATAGGGGGTTTGTGTATGAGCATTAGTATCTTAGACAATTTTAGAGAAATGTTAGATTATGTTAAAGGGCAATATGCAGAACGTGTTGCATTTGTGTATTCAAATAATAATGAGCAGGAGTTAATTACATATGAAACTTTTTGCAATGATGTCCTCAAGTTGAGCCGCAAGTTTACCACAAAGAGAACTCCAATCGGACTCCTTGGAGAAAACAGTTATGAATGGATAATAACATATTTAGCAATTGAGGTAAGTGACAATATTGTCATCCCACTTGATCACAGCGCAAATCTTGAGACAATCGTATCTGAAATGGAAACGGCAGAATGCGCTAATATTTTTTATTCAGATCGCTTCAGACCATTTGTGCAAGAGGTACAGAAAAACAATAAAAGAAGCCTTTTATCTGCGATTTGCATGAATAATATCCAAAGTGATGAACGTGACACTTTTGAGTTGTATGACCAAAACAATTTAGAGAAAACAAGCAAAAGTAAAGATCTCTTCAAGGGCGCTTCTGTGGTTATCTTTACTTCGGGTACAACATCTCAGTCAAAAGGCGTACTGTTGACACAGCAGAGCATAATTGCAAACTCAGTTAGCGCGACTAATCTGATTCAATTTTACCCCAAAATTCTTTTATTCCTTCCATTATACCATGCATTTGGCATTACAGGCGGTGTCTTTATCCCTATGCTTGAAGGATGCACTGTCATTCTCAGCAATGAGAACTATAGTATTTTACAGAACATCCAATCTTCCGGAGCCAATACCATTCTTGCGGTTCCGGCGATGGTTAAGATATTTAGAGATACTATTATTGACGCGCATAACGATGTGTCCATTATGGGAAATGTTAAGCAAATCGTTTGTGGAGGCGCCACAGTAGCTCCCGAGCTTTATGATTTCTTTGAAAATATACATATTGCTGTTCAAATTGGATATGGGCTAAGTGAATGCTGCTGTGTAGTATCAATTAATGGGAACACGGATAGGAGACGCAACTCTGTCGGACAAGTGGTAGATTGCTGCTCCGTCAAAATAATGAATCCCGATCAGAACGGTTGTGGTGAGATTTTGATTGCAGGCAAGAGTATTATGATAGGCTACTTAGATGCGCCCGATCTTACTGCAAAAGCTTTTGATGGCGAATACTTCAAAAGCGGTGATTTAGGTTATATGGACGATGATGGCTTTATCTATATCACAGGTCGCTCCAAAAATCTTCTTGTTATGAGCAACGGCAAAAAAATAGCTCCGGAAGAACTAGAGAGTTGTATCTGTATGATTCCTCATGTCAAGGAAGCAATTGTATTCCTTTTAATGGGGGAAAGGTCGCATGAATCGGTTGCAGCAGAAATTTATATTGACCCGAAGAGCGATTCTGAGAAGGTCAGAGAATCGGTTCTTGAATCCATAGACAATCTTAACAGGAATCTACCAATCTATAAACGGATTCAAAGGATTTATTTTAGAAGCAATGAGTTTGAAAAAACGTCAACACATAAGATTCTAAGAAAACCGAAGGCTATCGGTGCTGAAGGCAAAATGCTTAACATAGACGAGGAAAAGCAAAAAGATTATAGGCAACTAATAGAATTAATTTCCAAATTCTCCGTTGTTCCTATCGGTGAGATTAACCTTGAAAGTGATTTGTTCAATGACCTTGGATTAGATTCGCTTCAGTATACTTCTTTAATGTGTGAAATATCCGATCAATTTAGATTGGAATTTTCGGGAGAGATATACAAATCGATCAATACTGTTTGCGACATTGTATCTATTATTCATAATTTTTCGGAGCAAAAATGAGAGCAAGACAGTCTGCATTTTTTACGTAGCTGCTGGGCGTTCCTACGATAGATAAGCTGGTAGTAATCGGCGTTCTTCATCAGACGTTTGTTTTGAGTACATCTGGATAGTCAATCTATAATAGTCCACCATTGATTCATGGGAAGTTATTTGAAGATGAAGCATGCCGTTTACATAAAAATGAAGACAAGGAGGTGACTTGCGTGGATCTGTTTGAAATCAATTTAGAAGATATCGAAGAACTCGAAAACATGGAGCTAGCTTCTCAGGCCGCAGGGAGTGGATTTGGCTGTGACTGCGGTTGAGGCAACTAATACGTAGGCCAAGATAAATTTGCTTATTTGATGATGTTTTGTCAATGGGTCAATAAGCTTTTTTATTATTGCAAACTATTTGGCATAGGAGGGAAGATTGTGGTAAATGATTATATGAAACTAATGGAATTAAACGATGATTTTTTGCTTTTTGACGGGGATCTGCTGAAAATGTATAAAATCCCCAAGGATAAATTGCACGAGGTACATGATTATTTGGAAAATCCGCGCGAGAGACATTTTGCTGAAGTTGGCTCATTAGATCGTCTCGGTAGGTTGACGTTATGTGTCAGCAGCGTATGTAATCTTGCTTGTAAGTATTGCTATGAGAGTCAACAGAATTTCTGCGAACATAAACAGGCATTTATTTCGGTAGAGACAATTCAGAAAGCAATTAATTTTGTTTTTTCCCAGTATTGTGAAGGAATTGGTTGCGTACAATTCTTTGGTGGAGAGCCTTTATTGAATATTAAAGCTATTAGGTATACCATTGAATATATCTCTGAAATATGTTTGAAGCGCTCTATCAAGCCGCCTGCCTATACAATTGTTACTAATGGAACCTTGATTAATGAAGAGGCTCACAATCTGTTTAATCAGTATTTCGGGAGAATTACTATTAGCCTCGATGGGAGAAAAGAAATAAATGATGCAAACAGAGTTTTTGCTAAACATGCCGGAAGTGTCTACGAAAATGTGAGTGCCAACTTGACGAAATTCGCCAAAGATCGCAAATATCTCATTGACGTTCAAATGACAATTACTGAATGTCATTTGCAAAATGTGAATTCCGATATCATTGACTATCTTCATATAAAAAAATTGGGCGTTACTAGCGTCCACATAACTCCCTTGATAAATACAAAGGATTATCAGGTTGCCGAAAGGGAGAAGTATACATCGCGTATTATTGAGTATTTTCGAAAATGCTATGAACATGAGATGCAATATATCGACAAAACTAATTACTATAAACTTCTTAGCTTGGTTAGGATATTGAAAGAAAAAACGCCTTCCGATCATTATTGTGGTGCCGGTTTCAAGGACATTAGCATTGATGTTTTAGGTGATATCTACCCATGCTTTATGTTTAATGATAATCCGGCGTTCGTTATGGGAAATGTATTAAGCGATGGAAAAGACTTTGTCGCGAATCGAGACACATATATTAGTAACACAATCAGTCGTAACCAAAAATGCGCAAACTGTTGGGCGCACGGTATCTGCAGTTCTGGTCATTCCGGATGTATCGGTGCATACTATTTAGAAAATGGAAGAATTGACAGACCAATTGAGCACAATTGCGCTTTGACAAAGAGTGTGTTTGAGAATGCATTGTGTAAAATTGCTCAGTTAACGTAGCATGCCCTACCGTAAGAAACGAGTCGGGATGTCTGCCACGATCGAATCTATGTCGCGCCAGAACATACATGCCACATCGTTTTTGGCTGTTTTTCTACAGTCTTGCACGAATAACAGGCTGTTCACCTTTTTTTAATTGCTTCCAAATCATAGCTTCTACAACAATGTTGTTCCTTGATATATTTTTTGCTATATATGAAACTGCCACGGAGATTTACTTACGACCTTGATTTCTGGACAACTTTTAGTTGACATGCGTGAAGTTCCCCCAGTGCTTTTTTACCGCTGTTTGCCTTCCCTACTAGTG
>CATJCJ010000249.1 GCA_949738935.1 uncultured Eubacteriales bacterium
TATGTTCTGACAAATTTCAATACAACGATTGAGCAGGACTTGGAAAAAATCTACACGCTTCGGGATCTGGACTATGATCCGTATGTGATGGTATATGACAAGGAACACACGAAAAGCAGTGATCCGGTTCGTTATTTGCAAAGGTGGGTGAATAACCGGAAAATATTTAAGACAATAAAGCGGTTTGAGGATTACGATCCCAAATTCGGATAAAAGAAGGTGAATAAGATGGTTTATCTAAAAACGTGCCAGTGTATCGGAAAGCCGCTGAAATATGTCACAGCGGCAGAAAAACACAGGTATGAATGTAAAAGCTGTAAAGGGTGTCCCTATAAATTTATAGGCCCCTGGGAAAGCGAAGAACAGGCACGGCGGATCGGAAAAAAGCCGTTGCGGAATTTCTTTTCTGGAAAAAAGATCCGGTGCAGATAGAAAGGGGCGAAAGAAAGTGAATACTGATGTTATGTTTTCCAGTAAAACGGATAACTGGGCCACGCCGCCGGAGTTTTTCAAGGAACTTGACAAGGAATTTCATTTCAACTTGGATCCGGCAGCTGATGAATTTAATCATAAATGCGATAGATATTTCACTATTGCTGAAAACGGGCTTCTGCAGGAGTGGGGGGGAATTCCGTGTTTTGCAATCCCCCATATGGACGGGAGATCGGAAAGTGGGTTGAAAAGGCATACCGCACAAACAAGGAATCCGGGGATCTTGTGGTTATGCTTCTTCCGGCGCGCACTGATACAAAGTGGTTCCATGACTTCATATACCACAAGGCAGAAATCCGCTTCGTAAAGGGGCGGCTGAAGTTTGGGGGCAGCAAAAACAGCGCCCCATTCCCTTCAATGGTTGTTATCTACAGACAGAAACGGGGTGAAACAGATGGGAAAGGTTAAGGGAAAAAAGAAAAGCAAGCGGCCGGAATATGTGGTTATATGCCGGGAATTCAACCGGGCAGAAGCCCGTATTGAAATATCTGTCATTGATTCCGGCGTAACGGATCACCTTATGAATAATTTAATTAAAATGCACATGAGGGATCCGCACAAGCGTTATTTTCTGACACTGAAAAAGGATTATCAGGTATATGGGGCATTGTTCCGGAAACAGATTGAAACAATGTCTATCAAGAATAACAAGCGCATAGTGGAATTAGGGGTTGAACTGGATGGGAATGAAAATGATAAAAACCAGGACATTCTATAAATGCCCGGTATGCGGAAAGAATTCAACAGACAGAGGGGAGATCCAGCGGCACTTCGCACAACATACAATCATAGCTGAAGAAATCGTGTATTGTAGTATTTGCGGTGAAGGCTGGTATGTGAACTATTGGGGAGAACGCAGAGCCAGACAGAAGGCGGCGGCTTGTTTTCTGAATCACAAAAAGGCTGGGGATATTGACGAAACAGCGGCAAGGGCGTTCTTTCTGTCTGGCGGTGAGTTTGGCTATCCTACAGTAAGGGAAGGGAAAAACGATGGAACATGAAAACATATGGTCAAAAGATGATATAACGGCAGCGGATATTATTTTCGACATTATGAGGATGAAAGAAGCTGTAAAAATGCAAAGTTTTTACAGCATGAATCAGAACACAAAATTTAAAGTATGCAGAGGATCGGCAGAATACGACAGCATGATCGTTGTGGATGAAAGAATTCCGGACGATCTGATCGTTTCGTTCGATCCATCCTCACATGAACACATAAAGCTGATACAGGTATCGGAAAAACCATCCATCCAGCCGCCAGAGGTACAACCATACAGGGGAAACCGAAAACAGCGGCGAGAAGCAGAAAGAGCAAACAGAAGGAGAATGAAAAGAAAATGAAAAAATATGATGAACAGCTTTTAAAAATTCAAATTACAAATGACAAGCTGAAAATGGAAATAAAATTAACGGATCTTGTGTGGCTATTCCATAATTCACCAA
>CATJCJ010000250.1 GCA_949738935.1 uncultured Eubacteriales bacterium
CTCACTTATTGTTTTAAAAATATATTTTGCCGCTTCCCTGACATTCATATCCGGCGCTACTGTTATATCATAGCTTTTATTTAAACCTGGTATAAAAACATCAATATAAAGCCTGTCCATCTATTACCTCCTGTATATAACAATCCCACTTAATAATAACAAAGTTCAGCGGTCAAAAATCCTTTTCACTGCGTTGTTGTTAATTGGCGTAGGCTTTCGACTACGCCTGCTTTCCACCGCCTTGTGAAAATAATTTTTGGCTCGCTTCCTTTTTATCATTATTAAGTGGTATTGCTATAATTTATTTTCCTTTTGTTGCAATAATATTATAAGTATTGTATAATCTCAACAATTTCTGACAAATGGTACGCTTTTTCAGACAAAACACAATTTATGTATTTATATTCAAAATTATTGAATAGATAAAATCAACTATTCCGCGTTTTTATCATTACTCATATGTTTGCCTGCGTCTAAAACAAATGATTGTCTTTCAATATCAGAGAACCCCAAACTAAAGACTGTTTCAACATCGCTCTGTTGAAACAAAACCGTATTTTCCGCGCCAATAAATCCCTCAGGATAAGGAACCCCCATATAATCAAAAAATTCTTTATTACCGTTTTCCTCAACCTGCTGGAAAATTCCCATAATAACAGCTCTTTTTTCGGCATTCCTAAGTTTTACAACTGTTCCTACAGGCAAAGCCTCCGTAATTTTCATTTTATTGTCACCCTTTCCAAATAAAATTTTCTATTTACGTCAAAAGTATACATTTAAAGACAATTTATATACAGCGGTATATGAACTTGAATAAGGCATTTTAGTCTGTATAAGTATTGGAGAAAAAGAAAGTGCCGCCTTTTTTAAAGTAGGATAATACCTCCAAACTTTTTGCATTAAATTTGATTTCGCCGCTGAAATTATAGCACATGCCTTTGCATAAGTCTGAGCCGCAACAGCACTTGCCGTATTTTTATACCCTGCTCTCCCAAAACTTATTCCAAGACTAGTCAAAGTAACTGTACAGGAAAGTGATTTTAAGTTCGATACATTTCTATAACCGCTAAAAATGGCATTTTCCATAGCTGAATACACCTTATCATATATATTCTTACTTTTAATATCGCTTATATGAGATATTGAGCCGCCACCGCCTTTATAATTGTTTCCAAACAAACTATTTTTAAGTTTTCCCGTTTGTTCCTCATTAAATCTTTCAGCTTCAAAATAGCTTTCTCTTGTTTCATTGAAAAAAATCGAGTGAGACAAAAACAACTTCTGCGCTTTTGCGATAGATCCTCCCAGCTTCTGGATATATTTCTGAATATTATCCTTCGATCTTATATCAAAGTCCAATGTATTGACAGTATGATTAAATGAATCCATAACCCCTGACATCTGAGTACATAGTTCTTGGCATTTTTCCGAAGCCCCAAGCAAAGAATCTGTGTTTACATAAATGTCCATTTACTGCACCACCTTATTGTTATTTACGTTCTTGATTTCCTTCATCTAACTGCTTATCCGCTTCAGCAATAAATTTACTGACTTCGTTAATAAAATTTTGTCTTTCTATATCTATAAATCCCATAAAGAAAATACGCTCAATATCATCATGCTGAAAAAATATCTGGTTTTCAAAACCAATTATTCCTTCGGGATATGGTACGCCTGCGTAATCAAATTCTTCCTTTGTTTCAGTTATAATTTGTTTTATACCTGTAATCATAACTCTCTTATCAGCTTCTTTAAGCTTTATAATCGTTCCTATAGGCAATATTTCTTTTAAAGTAACACTCATTTTAATTTTCCTTTCTAACAATTGCATTTTATCATTTTATAAACACTTGACAAATTATCTATCTTTTGTTTAGTTTCTTTTGCAAGATTCCAAGTAGCACTAAACGTATTTGCAATATGGCTTTTAGCAAACACACTTTTACTATCAATTGTAGAATATTCTTTCATAAAATAACCCCACTTTTTTCCTGTGTCATCTGCCCAATTTATTATAGCGCTGCTTGTATTTTCTACAAGATTTGTTTTTTCAATCAATACATCATAACCAATTGATAATGGTAATCCCGCACCCGGTATAAAACCCAACAGCCCTCCTCCGACACTGTATATCCCCGCTACGCTTCCTTCAATTAAAATACTTGTCACATCATGTGCATCTATACTTCCGTCTGCCAAATACTTTTTACAGCTTTCATAAATAGTATTACCTGTTGTAAGTATGGTAGAGAGAACAGGAATATATTGACTTATTTTTCCTGCCGTCGTTTTCCCAAATGCCTTTGTGAGACTATTACCACTTTTAGGATTGATACCTAAACTTATATCTTTATGCTTATAGTAATTCTCTACAAAACTATACATACCATCCCAAAGACCTAATGCATCTTTAGCATATGTGAATACCGAGTCAAATCCAGCCTTCATAGAATATTTTCCAGTCTTATAATGCTCATACATTTTATTAAAATATGAAAGGAGCGATAAGCCCTTGCCTGTTAGATTATCAAATACACCCGCAAATTTGCCAGCTAAAGAAAGTAATTCGCTTTCAGATTTTGAATTTAACCAACCCGCTACGCTATTTCCCGATATTTCAGGAGATACTATTGCCTTTTTGTAAAGCTGATTTTTAAGTTTTATCGTTTCAGCCTGATTATATTTTTCAGCATTAATATAATCTTCTCTTGTGTCATTCAAAAAATCAGTATGTAATCCTGCCGTTTCCCTCGCCTTTGAAAGTTCTTTCCCGAGATTATCAATATACCTTTGAATATTAGCTTTTGATTTTATATCCCAGTCAAGTGAACGAGCGGTACTAGCAAATGAGTTCTGTATAGAACTCAACTCATTAATCAGTCTTTTACATTTTGAAGATGACTTTTCTAAATTGTCAATTTCCACATAAATTCTCATTTTTACACCTGCTTCTTCTGAAAATTTTTTCGAAGTTTATTTTCTCCTTACAAAAGTATTTTACAAAAAACAAATCCCATATATCAATAAAATCTGACAAAACGCATACTTTTTAAGACAAATTGTCTTACCTGAACAGGTTGGCTGTTTTTTTTGCAGATATTCCAAATTCAGAATTAAGTAAAGAAGAAATTTCTCTGTTTATATCATTTTCAGACACAGAAGAAATCATAATACTTCCTTCCTCTCCCGCAGTTACTTTCCAAACATATTTATCAGTCAAATAAAAAATCAAACATTTCATATTTGCTGGGTTATGCTTATAATCTCCAAAAAACACTACAGAAAAAACATCGGCATTTTCAGCGCATATGCTTTCAATTTCAGATATAATCTCATCAGTATGCTTTATATCAATCATATTAAGAATAGAAATAAGCCCTTCTCTATCATTTTTTCTTACCATATCCTTGATTATACGATATTGTGTTTCATTAAGTACAAACTTAAATGGATGAGTTTTTTCCTCATTCATATCTAAATCACTCAACTCTTTAAGAGAATCCGCGACAGATACATAATCGTCATTATATGTAAGAATATAATTATCTCTGTTAAAAATATCACTTTCAATACAAAGCCATACTTTATTTTTTGTAAAGAAAAGATAATTAGAGTCAAAACTGTTTTTTAATTTTTTGCACGCAATAAATCCTTCCGGCGAAACAAACGGTTTAAAATAATTAATAAATTCTTTGTTAAGAACAAACTTTCCATTAAAATTTCTGAAAACATAGTTTTTATCAACAAGACTTTTAATTGCCTTATCAGCGATTTCCTCCGGTTTTTCATCAAAATTGATACCTATGTTGATAATATAGCTTGCTCCCATTGCTCCTGCTATATACGCAATTTCATATTTGTTGAATATATATCCAATTTTATTGTTCATTACATACCTCCCTCCTGTGTAAGTCTTTTCATTTCACTTTTATAGGTTCTTGACATTGAGATTCTGCTTCCGTTACTCATTTCCACAGTCATTTCAGCAAAAAATATATTTTTAATTCTGTTTTTGTTGACTATAAAGCTTTTATAACATCGTATAAATGACTTTCCAAGTTCGCCCTCAAGCGCTTGGAGACTATTATAACAGCTAACCCTCTGAGTATCTGAATATATAAAAATCTTTTTATTCAAAGCCTCAATATAAATAATTTCATCATAAGGAATTCTGTAAACAGCCGCTCCAGTATTGACAGTAAGAGTCTGAATTATTTTTTTATTATTTTCACTGTAATAGTCAAATATATTGAAAAGAGCTTTTCTCACATCATTTTCATTCAAAGGCTTTTCAATAAATCCGCTTGGCATAATATTCTGATTTATAACCATATACAGCAGTTCAATATGTCCTGTTATAAAAATAATAAACACTTCTTTATACTGCCTGCGTATTTTTTTCGCAATATCAAGTCCGCTGATATTTTTATATATCACATCAAGAATAAAAATATATGTATAATTATCCTTAATCTTATAATTTATAAGAACATCAGGGCTTGTGGAAAAAATTTCAATTTCTCTATTGATAGGCATATCATTAATAATATTTCTTATACTTCTGCTTAAAGTCGAAATATTTACTTTAATATCGTCACAGATAATAATCCGAAGCATCATATTCCTCCTATCCAGCAAAAGGTGTTCTTATTGCGGTATATTTACCGTCTTTTACAAAATAGCCCTTTCCTGCGGATACTTCCATATTCTTCTTTTCATTATAAGGAATAGTAATTCCAAACATATTAAAATTATCCGGATTTCCAAAAAGGACGCCCATAGATGCCATAAAAATATTTCTAACACTTTTTTGTCCTCTATATTTGCTGTATTCAGCAGGAGTACATGAAACAATAATATTTATTCCCAATCCTTCAAATCTGTTGAGGATTATTCCAAAACGGTCAAGACATTCATTTGAAACAGAGTTAAAAAAGTTATCAAAATCGTCAAGTATAAATATCATTTTAGGATAACGTTTCATAAATTCGTCTTTCGAAATTTCTCCGCAACTTTCTTCATAATCCTTAAATTCATTATGTCTTTTAACAGCTTCTAACATCATATCATTAATAAGTTTTTCCATTTCATCTGAATTACAAGCGTATCTATCAGGTTTTCTCTCTTTTAACAGATTTTTAAGACTTCCTTTCTCGCCATCAACAAGCCATACCTCTCCTTTATTGAAGCTTCTTATAATACAAGCTAACATATTTGTTTTTCCAGTCTTTGAATCTCCGCATATTTTATAAATATGGTTTTCATTTGTATCAATATTGACAAGATCAATATTTTCAATATCATATCCAAGAGGAATCATTTCTTCACTAATGGCATATACATACTCATCACTAGTTATAACCGTTTCAATATCCATATCTTCAGGCATAACAGGAAGCGGATTAGGAACATTTCCTTTCCAGCTCTCAGCCATATTTACAAAAATATTTTTAATTATAGGAACTCTTTCCGCCTCATTAATAGCTTTTACCGCAAGCGCCGTATGAAATTCAAGTACATTTCCAATACGTACAAGTCCCCTTCCCTTAACGTTTTCAGGAAAAACCCCTTCCGTTCTTCCCAAAACCGCAGCATAATCATAATTATCATTCAGCTGAAGAGTGTATACCATCTTGAAATTTTCTGATATTCTTCTCTTTATCCCATTTACAGAAGAACTCGTAAACACAAGATATATGCCATAATTGGCACCCTCTCTTGAAAGTTTTATTATTTCATTCTCATATTCAGAATAAAGCTCGGTAAATGCGGCATAATTATCTATAACAATCATTATCGCAGGCATAACACTGTCGCTTGCTTGCATGTATGAAAGAAGATTTCCAACACCATACTCGGCAAGACATTTCTTTCTGATGGCAAGTTCACTGTTTATACGTGAAAAAAACTTTTTAATTTTATCATTGTCATCAGAAAACATAACATCAGCTGTATGCGGCAAGAATTTACAGTAACTTAGGCTTCTGCTTCCAAAATCCATAATATAAATATTCACATAATCCGGAGAATACCTTTGTGCAAGCGCATATATAAGAGTTTGAATAAAAGTTGTCTTTCCTGTACCTGGTGAACCGTATAAAATAAGATGTCCATTTTGTCCAAAATTTGTATCCAAAAGTCCCTGTTTTTGTTTTTCAGGTTCATCATACATACCTATTACCGGATCAAGCCAGTCTAAACAAGGAATCCATTCACTTCCATTAAATCCACCTGGCCTTTTCTCAATATCTTTAATAAATATTTCTTTAGAAAGAGGAGGAAGCCACAATTTAAGAGGAGTTATTTGAAGTTCTTTTGCGTATTCGCTTATATAATCAACAGCCGCACTGAGCTGAGTTTCTTCTGTATCTTCCGAATCTGTTTTTTTACGGCTTACTTTGTAAAGTTCATTTCCCTGAAGATTAATACAAGCTATACTAACAGCATTGTCATCAGAAAAATTGCTTTCATTTCCAAAATACTTTTCTCCGCTGTAACCACTCTGTATAAGCTTAAATATTTCATCGTTTCCAACCTGAACATAACATCTTCCAGGCTGAGTTATTGAAACTGCTTCATCTCTTTTTAGCATTTCTTTACTATCCATACGGTCGGCAACTTTAAGACAAATCCTGAATCTTGTATTAGACCATATCTGATCGTTTACAACACCCGATGGTTTCTGTGTTGCCAAAATAAGATGCACGCCAAGACTTCGTCCAATACGAGCAGTAGAAATTAACTCATTCATAAATTCAGGCTCCTGACTTTTAAGCTCAGCAAACTCATCAGAAATGATAACAAGGTGAGGAAGCGGGTCAACGGCAAGACCTTTTTTGTATTTAACCTGATACTGATCTATATGATTTACCATATATTCTTTAAAAATAGCTTGTCTCCTTTTAAGTTCACTCTGTAAAGAAACAAGAGAACGTTTTATTTGATTTCCTTCAAGATTTGTAATTGTTCCCGCTACATGGGGCAATTTTACAAAAGCATTAGCCATACCTCCGCCTTTATAGTCAATAAGTACAAAAGCGACGTCATAGGGATGATAGTTAATTGCCATAGAAAGAATAAGTGATTGTATAAATTCACTTTTTCCCGAACCCGTAGTACCCGCAATAAGACCATGAGGTCCATGAAACTTTTCGTGTATATTAAGCGAAAAAATTTCATCGCCGCTTCCTATACCAATAGGAGCTTCAAGACTTTTAAAAGATTGAGATTCTTTCCAGCGTCTCGCTATTACTAGTTCGTCAATGTTTTTCGCCTTATATAAACCAAGAAAACTCAGCCTTTCCGGAACAAGAGTTTCCTCTGACAATTCACTTATTTTTATTGATGCCAAAACTTCGGCAATTTTTTGAACATTCACACCCTCGCTTATATCTGGTACAAAGCTAATCATTTTGCCTGAATTATCATTCTTATCATATATAGTGCATTCATCAGCAGAAAGCTGAATAATATTTTTACAACTGTTGGGTAACCTTCCTATACTGTCATACGCAAATATGAATGTCATTCCCATATTATTTGAATTTTCCACAAAATCTCTTATTCCCGAATCCATACTGACAAGCTCATAATCTGTAATAAAAATCACATAATGAGGAATATGCTTAGATTCTTTTGTATTCTTATCTAAATTCAGCCTTTCTTCAGCTATTTCTCTAAGTGTGTTAATTACATAATACGCACCATCTTTATCATCCGCAAGAAGTCTTTCCTTTTTTCCTCTGCTCCAGCTATGAGGAAGCCATTTTGTAAAATTCCAATAGTCAGCTTCTTTTTTATTAAAGATTACAGCAAATTTCACTTCATCGTAACAATGAGTAACGGCAAGCCTTATTAGAATAAGTTTAACAAGATCAATTTGCTTACTTCTGTTTCCTACTATTCCCAAAATATTTATTTCGTGTAAATTTACAGATATAGGAACATTTGTAATATACATATACTTATTTTGTATAACAGAAGCATATTTTCTCAAAGGGTCATCTTCAAGCGTAAATCTTTCTTTTTGTATATTAATATCAATAGTAAGCTTTCGACTTCCTTTTCCAACGCGAACATCCAAAAATCCTTCTTCATATGGAGAATGATTCCAAAGGTCATTGCTTCTCTTCAGTACAAATCTTATAATGTTCTCTAATGAAGGATACAGTTCATCATAAACTTCTCTGTTATATAAAACCTTTTTACCTAAATCCACATCGATTCGGTCAATATATTCCTTATATTTATCCATGCGCATTTTTTCCTCTTCGGCAGCCTGCTTTTTACTGAATTTTCTTGAAAGAAGAGGCCACAGTACAGCGCCCATAAACATACTAACAGCCATAAGCATACTTGGTATAACAGATCTTCCTGAAGAACTTGATTTTACCATAAATATAACACTTACAATCATAGCCATACTCATTGTAAGCGAAGGCCCTATTGTATAAAGTAATGGCCGTTCTTTTTTATCCTTCTTCGCAGTGGGCGGATCTATTTCTATAGTCTCTTTTATAAGCTTATGTGTTATCCTTGGAGAGCGGATAAATTCACTATCTTCGTTTATACTCTCATCAGCAGTCAGAAACTCTCTGTTATCATTTTCATACTTAAATTTATCCATACTGCATTTAACGCAGCCATCTGGATTATTCACAGCGATAACATTACCCATATATATAAGTTTAAACTTTTTACAACTTATAACATCGCCGAAGCGTATGCGTTTTTTATCATTAACAATCTTTCCTTTATGATAAACTCTGTTAATATGGGGAATTAAATACATTTTTCCATTATCGCTGTCAAGGGTAAAATAACGATTTACCCCATTGTTAAAATCTAATCCTATCACACCGTTTCTTCCAACTTCCACGGCTCTGTTTTCAATAATATACTTTTTGAAAATTGTAGTTCCCTCGTTGTTTTCATAAATCAAAACGCCTATTTTATCATCAGAAATTTTAGTTTTAACAAGTAAAATTTCATCAGTCTTTAATTCATAATCATTACATATATTGCCATTATTGTCATATACTAATATATTTTTTTCATTAACTTTCCACACACCGTTATTAATATCAATAAAAAGTTCAACATCCTCTGGCAATCCGCTTTCATAGGAATACAAATCAATAGAATGTCTTCCATCCATAATGTTCTGAAAAAAATATTCTTTCATAATATCTTTAAAAAAAATTTGAATTGTCATATCTCCATACCTTCAATCCCTTAATTATATATTTTCTCACATTATAGTTATTGAACTTAAAATAACTAAATTTGACGGCTTAAAATTCTTTTTTTAGCTCTTTTACTATATTATAAGTTTTAAAAATTGCTATTATATGTATTATGTGAAATAAACATTAAAATATATAAATATAAGCCCCAAATCAAAATATTGTAAAGTATGTATTCAAAACCTATAAAATAAAAGACATCCTATTTTAAGTAAAATTCACTTTAAACTTTACTTTAAATAATTCAAAAC
>CATJCJ010000251.1 GCA_949738935.1 uncultured Eubacteriales bacterium
ATATAAAAAATTTTAATTAAAATATAATTAAAAAGTTGCCATTTAAACCCGGAACCATTGACAAAATGAAAAAAAAATTATAGAATACAAACATTAACATTTTGTATATACATAAAATCGGAGGTGATATTTCATATTAGATAAGGAAACGATTTGGAAACTAAATTAATTTTTCACAACATAAGGAGGTACAACATGAGTTACAAATTTGATGGAACAGCGTTATTTGCGATTGATTCTGCTCGGACTATGTCTGAAACAGTAGGGCTTCCACTTTTGCCCAAAGAAATGCTTTTCATGGTTTTATCTGGGATGCCAAGTACGCCAATTTACAATTATGTTATTAGCAAAGGTGTGAAAGAGGAAGAGGTTGAAGAAAAAAGGCATAAACTTTTTCGGGAAATAATAACGGGTAAAAAAGATTATACAATGATTCCTTTTCGAATTTCAAAGGGGGATGAAGAATCTCCAGAAATGTTTTTAATAGATAGGGAAATCATTCCTATATTTGATAAGGCATTAGAAGTTGCTAAGAATCAGTATATGACAGAATATGTGGGGATTTCACATATGACAGCGGCTTTTGCAGAGTTGTATCCGGAAGAATTTGAATATATAATGAAGACATATGTTCCTACTTTGGGAATGCCGAAAACGCTTAATCAATTAGGGGGTGACATTGTGAATGTTTTTGAATTGCCAAGGGCGTTAAGTAGCTTTTTAAAAGTAATAAATAATGATTATTCAGAAGACAGTAAAGAGTGTCATATTTGTGGAAGGGATGAAGAAACAAAGGCACTAATTCGTGTTTTGATGAAAAAAACGAAGCGCAATGCTATTTTAGTAGGTGATGCAGGAGTAGGAAAGACGGCTTTAGTTGAAAAATTTGCTTGGATGATTGTTACGGGAAATTGCCCCAAACAATTCAAGGATAGTGTTATTATTAGCCTTGATGTAAATGCTATTGTTGCAGGGACGCATTATAGGGGAAGTGCAGAAGAACGGTTTCGGCAATTAATACAGTTCTTAGAAGAAAATCCAAGATGTATTTTATTTGTTGATGAAATTCATTTATTGCTTGGTGCAGGTGCATGCAGAGATGGAGATTTGGATTTGGCAAATGCTTTAAAACCATTGCTAGCGCGTGGAGACACTAGAGTGATTGGTGCCACAACAGAAAAAGAGTATAAAAATTATTTTTCAAGAGATTCCGCTTTAAAGCGAAGATTTGAAAAGATTAAAGTGCGTGAGCCTAGAGCTCATGAGGTCTATGATATGATAAAAAATCAAATTAATCTTTTGGAAAAAGCGCATAGCACTACAATTTCTAAACAGTTAGTAGATGATGTCATTTTTAAAGCAGCATGTTTCAATTTTGAAACTAAAAATCCAGATAGAACTTTAGACCTGCTGGATAAGACTATGGTATGTGCTGAGCTCGAGGGAAGAAAAATTGTTGTAGAGCAAGACATTCTGGAGAATTTTAATGTTAACCAGAAAAAGTTTGAAAATATGAGAGTGGAATATAAAAGGGCCTTGGCCTATCATGAGGCTGGACATTATATTCTTTATCGGTTCTCTACGGAATTAATTGAATATGTTATACTTGCTGTGTCAATTATACCAGCTGAGGATTATTTAGGGGTTAATGTTTTTGAAATTGACCCGAATATGACACCTTCTCACAATAGGAATTATTTTATTCAAAGAATTGGAGCTATCTTAGCAGGAAGAGTGGCAGAAAAAATGTATTCTAAAACTTTGACTGCAGGAGCATCAGCAGATTTGAAAAAGGCTACTAGACTGGCAAAAGATATGGTAACTCGTTATGGATTAGTAGAAGATATGTCTCAAGACCGTGTATTCCTAAAGGATGAACAGGATGATATTCTGGGTGAGCAGATTATTACAGACATCAATAAATATATGGACGAAATCCTAAAAGAAGCGCGGAAATATACGGAAAGGTTACTTGCTGAAAAGCGAGAATATCTAGATGCTTTAGTGGAAGCGCTTGTTGAGAAAGGAATGTTATCCAATCGTGAAATTGATGAATTATTTGAAAAAATAGACTTATCTTAAGTGAAAACGAAGACCTATTGTAGGTCGAAATTACCAGAAGGAATGCTTGAATTAGCATTCCTTTTTATGTGGTATTACTTGGGTTTATTAATAAATTAAAAATTATAACAACTAATTTGAATAAAAATAGCTAAGAATACGTTACGAAATTCGACAACTCATGCAAAATGTGGTATAATGAAAGTAGCTTTAATGAGATATACAAAGGAAAAAAGGAAGGTGATTTTTATGGAAAAGAAAGAAATGAAAATATGGAGAAAAATTTTAATTATAATTTTAATTATTGTTGTATTATTTATTATTGGTACAGCTAGAAAAATGATTATAATTAGAAGATTACAAAGTAAAATGGAAAAATATGAAAGTGCAGATAATTATTGCGTGACGATATATGAATATCAGGGAACTAATTTACAAATAAATACTACTTATAAGAAGAATACTAAAAGTTTATCTAAGGTAAAATCATTAAGCGAAAATAGTAATAGAACCTTAGTATCTTATAATGATGATAAAGTATCTCATGTTTATTTTGATGTACCAGGAAGCAAACTTGCTATATTAGATGGAAATGGAGTACCTGGTCCAATTCAAATACAAAATGAATTAGAAACACAAAATTTATGGCAATTTATTGTAAGAGCTATAAAATCTTCAATAAAAACGGAGCAATGTAATGGAAAAGAATGTTATAAAATACAGGTAGGTTGTTTTGATATATTGTGTTTTGATAATCATGAAAACGATGTATGCTATTTTGATAAAGATACAGGTTTAAAAGTTAGAGAATTCAATGGTACAGTAGGAGATGGAGAGAATAAGATTAATGTTGTGTTAGATTATCAGTATGAATTTGATATTGTAAAAGATGAAGATTTGAAAGAACCTGATATATCTGAGTATACAATTCAAGAAAATTAACGGATTAAAATTGTAAAATTAAAAGCAAGTAAGTTTTGTACTTGCTTTTATGATATGATTCTAAAAGACAAATTACAGAGGTCATATAGAAAAACGAATTCATACTCATTTGGATTAAAAAACACACCGCTAAAATAACATTTGTTACTTGTATCAAATGTTAAAGTATGTTACAATATAAAACCATAGTAGAATATCTATTAAAGAAGGAGTATGTTATGCAAGATTTAATGAAAACAAATTGTTATGATGTAGAAGATACAATGATTATAGTAGGAAGTTGCTTACAAAGAATGCAACCTAAAGCCTATAATGATTTAAAAATTATTTCAAATAATCTTTATGATGTGTGTTTAGAAAGTCATCATTTAAATATGGTGATAACAAAAATAATCGGTATGCTATGTAGAGTAAATGTTAAAAAGTTAATTTTTGCTTCTGTAGATAAATCACCACATTGTGTTCAGCTTCATTATATAGAAAATGAAATAAGGAAGTCTATGAATATAGATTGTATCGAAATTATTCATTATGTAGCAGTGAAAAATGAGCTTATTAAAATAGAAAGCGACATAATAAGAAAATCTAAGGCCCTTAGTGAACTGCAGAAAGAAAAAAATTAAATTAATTAAAGAAAGGATATTAGATTTTTGGACTAAGGTTTTAGAAAATTTATATAGCTGAATGGAGAAAAAAATGAAATATGAATTAAAAGAGTTAAATGTAGATATGGGAATTGCTGAATATGAAATGTATCAAAATATTAGTGAGTATGATACACCAACAATTACTTATATTATGTATGTTAATGATGTTCCAATAGGATATATATGTATAAGAACAAAGATAGATGATAATTGGAAAAAATGGTCAGGTAATTTTTATTATGCTATTAGAAGAAATTGATGGAACAAAATATTATAAAATAAAATTATAGTAGGGAAGTGATATAAATGGAAAATAATCAACAAAATCCGACAAATATCAACTGGGAAGTGGGGATTTAAGAAAACACTTGCTAAAAGCTATAAAAATAAGAATTTCTTAAAAATAAGTTTTTACACACTTAAGAAAAAACTAAGTTAATCTAAAATTAAAAGGGAGTAATAATGTCAGATAATAAAAATATAGATATTACAAGTAAAAATAGTGAAATATTAAATAATACAAAAAAAGATAATGTGAGAAAACTAGTGTGCATAGGTGGAGGAGAAATACCAAGAATTAAAAATGGTATAGAACTTCCTTATGAAACTAAAGAAATAGATGAAGAAATAGTTAAGTTATCGAACAAGAAAAATCCTAAATTATTATTTATAGGGACAGCTTCATCACATAGTGAAGAATATTTTACTGTAATAAAGAGAATATTTGAAAATTTAGGATGCATAGTTTCTAATTTAAATCTATTAGTTGATAATATAAATATTAAAAAGGTAAAAGAAGATATATTAGATACAGATATAATATATGTAGGTGGTGGTAATACTAAATTTATGCTGGAAAAATGGAAACAGTATGGAATTGATAAAATTTTATTACAGGCATATCAAAAAGGAATTGTTTGTTCAGGATTAAGTGCAGGAAGTTATTGCTGGTTTAAATATAATTATGATTTGATTGAAGGAATTGGGCTTATAAATGCTATTAATTGTGTACATTATGATCAAAAAGGAAGTGAAGCAAAAGAAAAATTTTATAAGGTTATAAAAGAAAAACAATTAGAAGGAATAGCACTGGATAATTGTGTAGCATTAGAAATAGTTGATGAACAGACCAAAATAATAAAAAGCGATAAAAGTAGAAACGCGTATAAAATAACTTATAAAAATGGAAAATTTATAGAAAAAATACTATAAAAATAAATAGAAAGGATGATAGATATAGATAATAAATTAGAAACAATATCAAATTTATTTGAAGATAAAGAAATAAGAAGTATATGGGATAGCGAAAAAGAAGAATACTTCTTTAGTGTGGTAGATGTTATAAGTGCTTTAACAGATAGTAAAATTCCTAAAAGATATTGGTCAGATTTAAAA
>CATJCJ010000252.1 GCA_949738935.1 uncultured Eubacteriales bacterium
ATTATGATGTTTGCGTTAAATCAAATAAGTAATTGCAAAAAAATAAGATGAATTTTATTATATCAAAATTGATTGAGGGGGTTTAACTTATGACAAATGAAGTGATTTTGAATTTATTAAATGAAATGAATGTTGGAAAATTTGATTATCATACTCGTACTATTTATAATGAGTTGATTGAGGGTGTAAAAGACAATATAAGGACAGCTGCAAATAAAGCTGTTGGTAAAAATACTCTTGCTAAAAATGCAAAGGCTATTATTAAAAATGCTTTAAAACTAAATTATAATCCAGCGCTTCACGGTGCGTGGATAGCTGAAAATGGCAAACAGTATGTATGTGATGGGTTTAGAATTTTGGAGATAAATGAGCCTATTGAATTGCCGACTATACCTGAGGAGATAGAAAGCAAGGACTATTTCAAAGCTTATGAAGTTATTAAAGGAGCAAAACAAAAAGAAACTTATGACCTTGAAATTCCCTCTGTTCAAGAGTTACGTACTGAAATAAGGATATTAAGAAGTCAAATGACTTCAAAGGAAAAGAGAACAAAGAAAGTTGCGGTTACCCTTATAGATAAAGGCTTAACTCTTGATGCTCAATATCTTTTGGAAATATCAGAAGCATTAGGCGGTATAAAAACAATAAAAGTACCAGTAAAGTCTAAAGGTAATGAGCCTGTATATGCTGAAAATGACATAGGTTTAGGCTTAATACTTCCTGTTAGAAATGTTGACAGACCAAAAGGATATTGGTATTAGTTGATAGCTTTAATCAAGGACATATTTACTTGTTTAATATATTTATGTCCCTGATTCTATTTTTATTATAGAAAGGTTGATGTATATGGAATATACCGTTATAAAGAAAAGAACTAACAAGCAACAACATATAAAAAATGTTGTAAAGGTTACTGAAACAGCTCGAACTTTTAAATTTATACTTGAACACGGAGAAGTGTGGGAATTTCATAAAAGTAAGTATGAATTTTATAGTTTAGAGGTTGAAGAATTGACTGAAGAAAAGAAAAAAATAGCCGAAATGGTTGCTAACAATGCTTTAAAATTTAGAGAGGATATGAGAAGAAAAATTTTGCCTCCAAAAGAAAAATTGGTTGAAATACTTAATCAATTTTTCAGTATGGAAGATACAGACGCTTATTGGCTTACAAGAGCTAAATCAGCATTTGCCGTCGGAACAGTGACTATTGATGACTTCAAGGAGTTTACTGATGAAACTATTAATGAACTTGCAGACTTTATAATTAATGAGATAATAAAATGAAATACATAATAGGAGGTAATTTATGAAAGTGAAAGATATTAATGACTGTGAAGATTGTCCTTTAAAAGATAATGATTGTGTAAAAATATTTATGTCTTCTGGTTCTGGATTATCAATAGAACCGCCTTGTTATAGTTGGAATAGTGATACAGATGTCTATGAGGGAATGTATGACTATGAATAATTGACCTTTTAACACCAAAAGGAGTTGACAAAATGAAATATATGGGTAGTAAATCAAGAATTGCAAAATACATTGTCCCCATTATTCAAGGGTACATTGACAAGTATGGTTATAGAACTTATTATGAGCCTTTTGTTGGCGGGGCAAATATTATTGACAAGATAAAATGTGATAAAAAAATTGGCGGGGATATAAATAGGTATTTGATTGCTTTATTAATAAGGTCAAGAAACTCATTACCTTTAATAGACAAGGTTTCAAAAGACCTTTACGACCAAGCAAGGAGTAGCTTTAACAATGGTGATACTTCTGCTTTTGAAGATTGGGAGATAGGTTGTATAGGATTTCTTGCCTCTTATAATGGTCGTTTCTTTGATGGCGGTTTTGCTAAAGCTGGATATGAAAAGACTAAAAGTGGTAAGAGATATAGAGACTACTACCAAGAGGCAAAGAATAATTTAATAAATCAAATGAATAGTGGTATAAGTATTCAAAGTACAATGTTTGTTGCTAAGGACTTCAAAGATTGGAAACCTGAAAATGCTCTTATTTACTGTGACCCACCTTATGCTAATACAAAACAGTACGGTATTAACAGAGAATTTAATCATTATGATTTTTGGAATATTGCTCGTAAGTGGTCTACAGAAAATAACAATAAGGTTATTGTTTCTGAACAGACTGCGCCAAATGATTTTAAATGTATTTGGGAACAAGAAGTTAGCAGGAGTATAAAAGCTTGTGATAAAAGTACCGCTGTTGAGAGGTTATTTATTTACAGCAAACCAAAGCGATTTATTTTTAGAAGAGTAACAACAAAAGAACATAGAAACATAAAGATACTAAAAGACCTCTAAAATATAGGAGGTCTTTTTTATAAAGGAAATAGGTTATTTGACGCAATTTTTAAATTGACTTATGATGTGCCTGTACAAAACGAAATAAATATAATTCAAGAGGTGATACAAAATGAATAAAGCACAATTTGATTCTATTTTCAAGGAAGAGTATGCGGATTTTATTAACAGGTGTAAGAAAGAACGTGATAAGGTAGCTTTAAGGACAGCTTATAACGATTTTACGGATTATATGTGTAAGAGCGGGCATATAACAGACAAACAATATATCAATTTCGCTTACCCTTTTAAATAGGTGCTGAAATAGGAGGTTGCTAAATGAGAGATTTAAAAGACATTTATTTAAAGTTAAAAGAATATGAGGGAAGATATTCTCTTGAAATGTATGATTATGAGCGCACGCTTATTGTAGACGCAATAGAAAGACTTATACCTGTTAAGGCAATACCTAATAAAAATAGTTTGACTGGCAAACAGGAATACAATTATTGGGTGTGTCCTAATTGTAATCAAGCATTTGCTGGTATGCTTGATTATTGCTATCACTGCGGACAAGCATTAGATTGGAAAGATAGTTTTTATGATAATGAATGAGGTGATAATATGAATTTGTGTGTAAAGAAGAAAAGGTTTGAATTAACAAATGGTCATAGTATTATTGTTGAGAAAGTAAATAGAAATAGTCTTAAAGATAATTATAAAATTACTTTCTTTGAAGATGACAGAAAGTTAGACGAAGAATACGGATTACATTGAATATCAATATGGAGTAAATCTTGATTTCTTACTATAGAGAGGTGACCAAAAATTGAAAAACGGGCGCATAAAGAATATAATACATACAATAATAAAATCTTTAATAGAAATAGGTGCAGTAATAGTTACTTTTAAGGTATTAGATATTTTATTTTAACAAGAGTTATATAGTCAAAATTTAAAAATCGGCGCGCTAAAAATGTGCGGTTTTATATAATTAATAGTATAATAAGTATAAGAAGATATATAAAATAGACATAAATTGTATACTAAATTATATACTTAACTATTACGCTAAAACAACTATGTTACACAATAACTGTACCACAA
>CATJCJ010000253.1 GCA_949738935.1 uncultured Eubacteriales bacterium
AACTCTTGATAAAGAAGACGAAGAGGAAAATACAGAGGAAAGAATGCCTGTTTCCGCAAAAAAATCCGCCGTATCTGTTGATGAGGAAGGTGACGAGGAAGAAGTTGAAGATGACGATTTAAGAGCTGAACTTGCTAAAATGGATACTAAGGAACTTGCTGATATTCTTTCAGAAGCGGGACTTTCTGTCAAAGGTAAAAAAGAGGCTTTGATTACTCGTATTATTAAAGCTGTTGAAGATGGACTTATTGAGTTTGAGGAAGAAGACGAAGAAACGGAGGAGTACGAGACTACAGAAGAAATTGAAGAAGATGGGGAAGAAAACGCAGACAATAGCGGCGAGTATGACCTTAACGACCTTAAAAATCTGAATATGACTAAAGAACGTAAGGACGCTATATCTGCTCTTATGAAAGAATTACAGGCGGATATTAAGAAAAAGAAAATTACTGATGATGATATGACGGAATTTCTTATTGCGGCGGGATATACCAAAAAGGAAATTAAAGGTCTTGATGATATTGCTGAAATTTATTTGCAAGAAAAAGCGTTGTTTATTAATGACGAAGGCGAGGAAGTTGAAAAAGAAGAACCTTACTCTATAAACGGTGAACCTGCTTGCTGCGGAAAACTCCTTGAAAAAGACGGAGATACTTATATATGCTCTGTATGCGGGGCTGAATATGAGGTGGACGAAGAAGAGTAGTTAATTATTATTATAATAAATTTGAAAAGAGGTCACTATAAAACGTGACCTCTTTATGTTAGGAGGTGTGTAAAATGAATGTATATGTAAATACGAAAGAAAAATATGAGCCTTTGAAAAACGCAAAAACTATAATATCAAAACATTGCTATATGTGGTTAAACAGCAGATATTTTATAGTTACAAAAGGTGTTCTTGATTTACCTCGTATTAAATTTGTTTTGAATATTAGGACGGTGTATAGAAACAGCGTCCTAATGAACGGAGATAAAAATTTCTTTTTAGCAGAGCCTATTACACATAAGGCTGATACACTTTATGAACTTTGTTCAGTAGTTACTTTTGATTTTATACAAAGTCATTTAAAAGGTCCTTTGCTGAATTTTTTACATAACACAGAAATTATACCATTAGGAGCAAAAATAATTAATGATGAATTTTATGTGTTTACGCAGTTGGTTTTGAATAAGAACTATGACTTAAATACTTTTAGCAATAAGTATCGGGAGTGTTATATCGAAGATTTACCTAAGACTATTGATGATGAAGAACAGGTTAATAAAACTCTATACGAGGGTATATACAATATTCTGAATATAGTTAAGGAGTGACATTATGCGGGAAGAATTTTTTAAAAGATTTCCTATAGAGAATATAACTTTTCAAAATCCACGTATGCAGAATAAAGTAGCGGAAGAAATAAAAGACACATCAGAGGATAAAGACTTACAAGCCTATGTTTTGACAGGTGTTCCGCAAGTCGCTATAATAGAGCGTGCAATCAAATTTTATGAAGATAATGCGGAAAAGGAGTATAAAATACTTTATTCTGCTACAGCTAAATGGTTAAGGCAGCTTATGTCTACACCGGTACACAAAAAGAAAGAAGAAGCAATAGAGGTGATTTTGAATGAAGCTGAAAAAGAAACTGAAGACGAAAGAGCTTATAATATTGAATGAAAGCCCAAAATTTCAGCATTATAGGACTTATGACAATTACGAAACAGCGCATATTAAAGGTATTGAGCCTATGACCGCTAAAGAGATTGCGGAAGATAAACAAGACGCTGAATTTGATAACCCTAATAATTACATAGAAGAAAAGTTTGACGGCACAAGGGCTATTTTGCATTTTTACAGGACTGACCCTTTTATAAGCAAGACCTTTAAAAGCAAGCCTATTGAGCTTAGAGCATTAGTGTATGACCTTTTAAAAGGTTCTTCCTACACAAATGGTAAAGAAAGAATTTACGATTTTTTTACTTCTAATGATTATGACCGTAAGATTATGGCAAATTTCTTAAAAAAAGAATATGGTATTGGAGGTCATTCAGGGTATCCTACAGATGAAGATTTTGAGGTCGCTAATAATCACAATTCAAAAGGTTTAGAAATTATTGTGGGCGGTTATTCAAATTCCATATATCGAAAAACCTTTAAATGGAATTACGTTGTAGACGTTATAAAAGACCTTATAGAAGACGGGATATACTATTCGCAAAAAGCATATACAAGGTGCTTTAGCCGCAGAATAAGCAAGCAGACAAACTGGTATTGTGAAAATACAGACAGTTTACCTCATTTAAGGGATATATGTATTCCAGAACTTGCGGGAACAATAATTGACGGTGAAATGTTTATACCGAATAGACCTTTTAAGGACGTTTCCAGTACATTGAATTGTCTTTATGACAAGGCAATAGAACGTCAAAAAGAGTTAGGACTTATTGTTTTTCACGCTTTTGATATTCTTTATTATAAAGGACGCTGTGTAGAAAAATTGCCGCTTTGGAAAAGAAAAAAGTTGTTAGATGAAGTGGTAAGACTTGCTGATAGTCCTTATATAAAATATGTTACTTGTCAGTCCTGCGGAAGAGAAGTATTGACATCTTATTATGAATTTTCACACGGCAGTATATTTGACGTATACAATAATTTACTTAAAGAAAGTAAGGAAAATGCTTACCCTACTTTTATGTCTGAAATGAGTAAGAAGTCGGTTGATAGTCTTCATTCATTAAGTCCAAAGGCTTTATATGAGTATATAGTAGCTACTGGCGGGGAGGGAGTAATATTAAAACCCAAAGACGGTAAATACTACCACAAAAGAGGCAGAGAATACCAAAAAGTTAAGAAGTTTTTAACGAAAGAGCTTATTATATGTGGTTTTACAGAACCAACAAAAGAGTACACTGGTAAGTTCCCAAATGATATGTGGAGTTATTGGGTAAATAGTTCTAACAACAAGAAAGTCCATATTGAGGACGCTGAAAACTGTAAAGCAAGTTACCTTATAAATAAAGGTTATACCCCTGTTACAAGACACTATTATGAAAATCAGATAGGACAGCTTATACTTGGTATTCTTATAACAAATGAAGAACTTGGGGAAATACCTTATAATAAACAAGGTACTTTATACGACCCTGAAATAGTAGGTTTAAAAGTTGAAGAAGGCACTCTTTTAATGCAAGTCTGCGAGTGTAGCGGATTTGATGACGCTCAAAGACAAGTATTCACGCTTAACAAGAACGATTATTTAGGAGCGGTCGTAGAAGTAAAAGCAAATGAAATTTTTAAAGATACTGGTAAAATGCGTCACCCACGCTTTTTGAGAGTAAGAGAGGACAAAAATGCTAATCAATGTACTTGGAAAGACCATATAGAAAAGTAGTGTTATAATCAAAGATAGAAAGGATTAAGGAAAGATGATTAAAGTTGAAAAAATTGATACTTGGGGATTTGAACACACTGTAAGAGGTATGAGAAATCCTATGAATAGCTGGGATAAATCAGATAGTTTTAATTATGGGGGAAGTTTTATTCTTGGCAAAAACGACTTAGAGCTTATGAGAAAACTCATAAAGGCGGGAAACTCACACAGAAAGTTTTTAAGACAAATTTTTGTCTCAATGGATATAACAGCACCTCTTTATTGGTGGAAAGAATTTGATACATATAAAGTGGGAACAGTTGCTAATAGCTGTTCAACTATGCACAATATACACGAAAAAGAGTTTACGATTGATGATTTTAGCATAGAACATCTTAATGTTGATGTACTCGAAAATCCATTTAAAACTATCATAGACTGCTTGAATTTTTTTAGGGAACTGTACCTTAACGACGGAGATAAAAATGATTGGTGGCAGATGATACAACTTCTCCCATCAAGCTACAATCAAAAAAGAACAGTTACTATGAATTATGAAAATATCCTTAACATTATGGAACAAAGGTCAAATCATAAACTTGACGAATGGAAAATGCTTATAACAGCTCTTAAAAATTTACCTTACACAGAAGAGTTATTTAATGAGGAAAATAAAAAAGTAACAAGATAGTTATTTATCCTACTGGACTAAAATTAAATATTAATATAAAATAAGCCGCAAGATAGAAAATAGTTACTTGCGGCTTTATTTTTTATGGAGGTGATATTTTGAATTTTTTAGTTTTAATAGAGGTCTTATTTTTATTTTTTTGTAAGTCACTTAAATATAAATTTTTGAAATTATGGCAGAGGTTAATTTTACCTTTGTTTGTAAAATATATGGGTGTAAAAGCTATTGCGGGAAGAATATCAACAACGGAACTTGTAAATAAGATATTCATATTTTGTGAATTGTATTCAGGAAAAACTTTATTTCCTTATCAAGAACAATTTGGTAAAAGAGTTATACGTTCTATAATAACTAATGACGGAGCGGAGATAACAGCTTTATTTGCAAGACAATCTGGTAAGACTGAAACAATTTCAGTAGTTGTAGGAGGTCTTATGATAATACTTCCACGTTTGGCAAATACCCCTATGTTTGCAGACGATATACGTTTACAGATGTTTCAAGACGGTTTTTGGGTAGGAATATTTGCACCCAGTCTTAGACAATCACAAATAACTTATAACCGTATTAGGTCTAATTTGCAAAGTAGAACGGCTACAGCAGTATTAGAGGACCCTGAATTTAATCTATATTTTAATACCTCAAACGGGCAAACAGTTTCTTTGAATAATGGTTCTTTTGTTACCGCTATTTCAGCAAGTGACGGAGCAAGTATAGAAGGAGAAAGCTTTAAGCTTTTGATACTCGAAGAAGCACAGGATATAAGTAATTATAAGACAAGGAAGTCGATTCATCCTATGGGAGCCGCTTATAATGCGACAATGGTTAAAATAGGTACATCAACAACATTTAAAGCGGATTTTTATGACGCTATACAAAGAAATAAAAGGGATATAGAAATAATGCAGAGAAAGACCACAGGAGGTATTAGAAATCATTTTGAGTATGATTGTGATGTAGCTTCTAAATATAATTCTAAATACGCTAAGTATGTTGAAAAAGAAAAGAAGAGGTTAGGGGAGCAGAGTGATGAATTTCAAATGTCTTATAAATTAAAATGGATAATCGCTCGTGGTATGTTTATTGATATAACAGACTTTGAAAGTAGAAATTGCGACCCTCTTTTAGAGCTTATGGATTATGATAAGTCAGTTAATCACGTTGCGGGTATAGATGTAGGAGGCAAAGGTGATGATACAGTTATTTTTATAGATGAGGTTGACTGGACTATGCCTGTTATTATGGAAGAACGTACCGATGAAGAAACAGGGGAGGATATTACTTATGTTGCTTTTAATACATATGTCAAAGGTATTCACGTCATTAAAAATGTGTCTGATTATGAGGAACAATACCCTATGATAATGAGCTATCTTGATAAATGGAAATTATCACGTATATATATTGACGCAACAAGGGAGTCAAGTCTTGCGCACCGAATAAGAGCGAATAGAAGAGAGGAAGTTGTACCATATATTTTTACACCAAAATCAAAATCTATTATGTATAAACACGCAGAAAAAGAAATTTTAAGTGGTCGGGCAAAAGTTCCCTACGGTGTTAATGCTCGACAAAAAAGTGAGATAAAAGAATTTTTGGAGCAATTAAGCGGGTTGCAGAAGAATTACAGAGGCAGTTATTTAGTTGTGTCACATTCGGGAGAAAAAGACGCACACGACGATTATCCTGACGCTTGGGCGTTATCTTTACTTGCCGCAAGTTCTCCAGGAGTTGTAAATGAAACGGAAACAAGGGATAATCTTTTTACTAAAAAAGATAAGAATAAAAATAATTTTTATCGTAGCCGTAACAGATATACAAGTAAGAGGAGGTAATATTTAATGCAGATAGGGTTAGGATTTAATCGAAAAAGGACAAGTAACCGTTTTAAAGGATTAACACCTTTAACGACTGAATTAAC
>CATJCJ010000254.1 GCA_949738935.1 uncultured Eubacteriales bacterium
TATAATATCAAATCTTGATGAAAAAGAAGAAATTATAAATAATTATAATACTGAAATCATAAAAAAAATGCAAATACATTCAGAAATAAAAGTAAATATCGAAAGTATAAATACTTTTATTTCTCAATCTGAAGCAAGAAAAGAACAATTAAAAAAAGAAATTGATTTTTCCAAAAGCCAAAAAAACGATACTGAAGTAAAACTTCTTGCCTTAAAAAAAGCTCTCTCAAACTCTAACGAAAAAGAAAATAAACTTAATGACGAGTTAGCAACTCTTCAAAATAACAAATCTAACATTGAAAAACAAATAAACGAAGAATATAATAATAGAGACAACATAAATAAATATCTCAGTGATTTTTCTTCAAAATTCCGTATTCTATCAGAATTGGAAAAAGACTATGAGGGATATTATGAAAGCGTAAAATCCATATTAAAACAAAAGGAAAATAAAAATCCAATGTTTTCCGGAATCTGCGGAGCTGTCGGAGAACTCATAAATGTCGAAAAAAATTATGAGACAGCAATTGAAACAACTCTTGGCGGAAGTATTCAAAATATTGTCACAAAAACAGAAAAAGATGCCGGAAAGGCAATAGAATATTTAAAAAACACAAAAAAAGGACGAGCCACTTTTCTTCCAATAAATTCTATAAAAAGGAAAGAACTTCCAGAAAATATAAAAACCCAAATATTGGGAGAAAAAGGCGTGATAAATTTCGCTGAAAAACTCATTACCTACTCCCCTGAATACAAAAATATTTTTATAAATCTTTTAGGTAGAGTTATTGTTATGGATAATTTCAATAACGCTGTCATATTAGCCAGAAAATATAATTATTCTTATAAAATTGTAACACTAAACGGCGACTTGTTAAATCAAGGCGGTTCAATTACAGGAGGAAGCGTAAATAAAAGAAATTCCGGTATTTTTTCTCGAAACAGAGAAATTAAAGAACTGGAAAGAAAAATTTCCGAATACAGTTTAAAACTTCAAAAAATCAACAACGATATCAAATGTTCAAAAGAAAAGTTAGATAAATTAAAAGTTATTGAGCAAAATAAAAAAACAGCAGAGCATAACATAGTTCTTGAAAAAAATGATTTAAAAAATCAAATTATTCAGGCTGAAAATTATATACAAGATTTTTCTAAAAGAATTAATATTTCAACTGAAGAGAAAAAAAATATTGACATTAATATTTCAAAACAAAAAAACAAACTTTTCATTTTCGAAAATGATATCAAAAAAAATGAAACAGAAATTTCCAATATGCAAGATTATCTAACTAAATATCAAAGTGAAATTCAATTTAACAAAAACATAAGAGAAGAAAACAGCAAAAAAGTAACAGGACTTAAACTCGATATAAATGAAGTTGAGTTTAATATCTCTTCCCTATCTTCCGATATCGAAAGAATAGATATTGAAATTGAAAAACTCAA
Organism: uncultured Eubacteriales bacterium; assembly: GCA_949738935.1. GTDB lineage: Bacteria > Bacillota > Clostridia > Lachnospirales > CAG-274 > MGBC114079. Next base: position 1,447 of record CATJCJ010000254.1, read on the forward strand.
TAAAAATATTTTAAAAAATAAGGAAAATATATTAATCTCAGAAAAAGAAATTGACTCTAAAATGAAAGAAATTAATACAGCAAAAGAACAAAAATCCTCAATAGAAAAAGAGTCCAAAGATAAACAAAAATACCTTGTACTTTTAAATGACAAAAAATCAAAATTATTTATTGAAAATGAAAATATTGAAAAAGAAAGCCTTAAGCACATTGAATATATCTCAAAAATAAAAAATGAAAAAACAAGACTTGAACTTTTAAAAGAACAATTGGAAGATAAAAAAACAAGAATATGTGATAATATATGGGAAAGATATGAAATAACCGTTGCTTCTGCTCAAAAGTATGAAAAACTTAATATAGAAGCCTCGAAACTTCGTACAGAAGAAAATTCATTAAAAAATGAGATTCGAGAAATGGGAACAGTTAATACTAATGCTATAGAAGAATATAAAAAAGTAAAGGAAAGATATGATTTTCTCATAAATCAACGCCAAGATATATTATACGCTGAAGAAAATCTGAAAAATATTATTTCCGATTTATCTTCTCTTATGGAAAAACAATTCAAAGAACAATTTAAAATAATAAACAAAAATTTTGGAAATGTATTTTCAGAAATTTTTGGAGGCGGAATTGGATATGTTAAGCTTTCTGATGAAAAAGACGTTTTAAATTCAGGAATTGAAATTATAGCTCAGCCTCCAGGAAAAAATATTCAAAATATGTCTCTTTTATCAGGCGGGGAAAGAGCTTTGACAGCAATAGCTTTATTATTTGCCATTCTAAAGATGAAGCCATCTCCATTTTGTGTTCTTGATGAAATCGAAGCGGCTCTTGACGACGCGAATGTAAAAAGATATGCCGACTATTTAAAACGATTTTCAAATAATACTCAATTTATTGTTATAACCCATAGAAAAGGTTCTATGGAAGCTGCCGACACTCTCTATGGAATAACAATGCAGGAACAGGGAGTCTCAAAACTTGTTTCCGTTAAATTCACAGAAAATAATACAATCAATAATTAATAATTTTGGAGGATACTTATGGCACTTTTTAAATTTTTAAAAAACAAAAAAGAAGAAAAACTTGAAAATAATAATTCAGAACTACAAAATTCTATAAATCAAATTTCTATAAATAATGATTTAGAATTACAAAATTCTAATACACAAGAAAATACTCAACAAGAAACTCCCGAAACTATAGAACAAATTTCAACTGATACCAAAAATACAACAAAATTTACAAATTCTGAGGAAATAACAACTACTGAGTCTGAAAAAAAGAAAACTGGTTTTTTTGCGAAAATAAAAGCTGGCTTAACAAAAACAAGGCAAAATATTATGAGCGGAGTTGAACAAGTCCTAAAAAATTTTGTAAAAATAGATGAGGAACTTTTTGAGGAACTTGAGGAAGCTCTTATTATGTCTGATATAGGTGTTGAAACCTCCACATTTATAATCGGGCAAGTAAAAGAAATTGTCAAAACTGAAAAAATATCAGATGTTACAGAGATAAAAAATGTAATTACCAGAGTAATAAGTGAAATGCTAGAAAAAGATGACAATGAATTAAAAATCAAGAGCCCAACAGTAATACTTGTTATCGGCGTAAACGGAGTTGGAAAAACAACAACAATAGGAAAACTTACACACAATTTCAAAGAACAAAACAAAAAAATACTCCTAGCGGCGGCAGATACTTTCAGAGCCGCCGCTATAGACCAATTACAAATCTGGGGAGAACGCTCAAATGTAGATGTCATAAAACATAGTGAAAACTCAGACCCCGGCGCCGTTGTTTTTGACGCTGTTCAAGCCGCAAAATCAAGAAAAACCGATATTTTGATTTGTGATACAGCCGGTCGTTTACACAATAAAAAAAATCTTATGGAGGAACTAAGAAAAATATCAAAAATAATAAACAGAGAATATCCTGAGGCAAATGTTGAGGTTTTCTTAGTTCTAGACGCCACAACAGGACAAAACGCTTTACAGCAAGCAAAGTTATTCAAAGAAGTTACCAATATAACAGGAATAGTTCTAACAAAACTCGACGGAACAGCAAAAGGAGGAATAGTTATAGCAATAAAAAATGAGCTAAAAATACCTGTTCGTTTTATTGGTGTTGGAGAGGGAATTGACGATTTACAAGAATTCAACGCTTCCGACTTTGCGAAAGCATTATTTGATATAAAATAAATTAAACCCCGCAAAAAAAACAATCCAAAGATTAGACCTGTTTGGAAACATTTAAAATTGTTGATAAATATATCTTTATACTGTTTTTAAAGTTTCCAAACAAATCATCTAAATAGGCAACCGCTTTTATCAGTTAAAAATAGATTTTTTAATTCTTCATCAAGCTTTGTTTTTTTAAAAGCGCAAAAAAATCATCCTCTGGCATAGGTTTTGCATAATAATATCCTTGAACCTGGTCACAACCAATACTCTGAAGCAACTCAACCTGCTCTTTTGTCTCGACTCCCTCAGCCAAAAGTCCAAGCTCCAGCTTATTTGCCATAGAAACAACCTGTTCCAATATAAGCCTTCCTTTTTTAGATATTATCATATTTTCCATAAACTTCTTATCAAGTTTTATAACATCAAAAGGAGTTTCCAAGAGAATGTTTAAAGAAGAATATCCGCTTCCAAAATCATCCATCAAAAGAGTAAAACCTTCTTCTTTCAGCTGCAGCGCTTTTATACTAACCTGTTGATTATCCGCTGTTTCAGTTATTTCCAATTCTAATAATGATTTTGTAATGTCATTATTTTTTATTATATTCGAAAGCACCTGAATACACTCATCATCACGCAAATGAATACGTGACACATTAACAGAAATTGGGCAAGAAATTATTCCCTCATTCTCACACTTTTTAATAAAGCGACAAGCTTCTTCCCATATGTAGTAATCAACTTTTTTTATAAAGCCGTTTTCTTCAATAATAGGAATAAATTGATTTGGATAAATCATCCCCTTTTCCGGATGACGCCATCTAACAAGCGCTTCAGCGCCTATAATCTCATTTTTCGTAATACTGTATTTAGGCTGAAGATACATCATAAATTGTCTTTCAGTAATGGCATTCTGCATATTTTCCTCAATAAATTTTCTGTTATAAAGAGATTCTTTAAATTGTTCTTTATAGAATAAAATATTTGTTAAAATATTATTTTTAGATGCTTTTCTTGCCATAGCGGCTCTGTCTTCCATCTGACGCAATTCCATTTTTTTATCCTCAACAGTATAAACACCATATGACATATGAAGTTTTACACTTTTAAAACAATTTATATTTTGGTCTATCTCTTGTATAAGTTTTGTCAAGTCTTCTTCCTTATCATATTTTGTAACCACCATAAATACATCACTGCGCAAATTTATAAAAAATTGTTCCTTAGTACATATTTTATTTAGTTGGTCCATAATAAAATCTAAAATCTCATCACCAAATTTTTCACCATACAAATCATTAATAATTTTAAACTTACGAATATCAAATTGAATAAATCCTATATCTTCCGAAGCTGAAAACAATAAATCATTAACATTTCGTCTGAATTTATGAAGTTTGCTTATGCTTTTAATCATAGTTTTCATTTCATCATTAGCGGGAATATCATTAAGACCTATATTACTTTCCGCCACATTTATAAGATATTCTTTAAGCATACTTTCCAATATCTCAATACTTATATTAATAGCCTTAGGACATTTTCTCAAAATAAGACCTTCTTTACGAATAACAGCTATCCCTTCAGGTTTTGAGATATCTTGTTCCAAAATATCCTTACAGTTAATAACACCATTCATTCTTTCTGTAAAAAGTCGTATAAACTCATCTGTTTTTTTATTAACATATCTTTCAAGGTCTTTATCTTGAGCGTCATAAAATCCAAAAGCCATTCCCAACACTAATAATGACGCTGTAATACAGCCACAAGTTCCTCCTTGCCGCATACCCCCGCCAAAACATGTACTTATCTTAAAGGCAACCTTTAAATCAAGACCAAAATCACTCGCAAAAGCACCAAATAAAGCCTGCGAACAATGATATTGTTGTTGTAAAAGCTTTTCCGCTTTTTCTTTATGTGTCATACTATTACCCCATTTCCATAACCGATAGTGCTTGTTTTTACTTTATCCTATAAAAATATAAAGTTTCCCAAAAAATTTATTTTATGTTGATTTAATTATATTTTAGTCAATTTTAACAATCAACATATAATTTTAAAAGCTTTATTTTATGAAACAAACCTTTTTAAATATATATGTTTATATTATTATACCAATTATTTGAGATAAATTCAACACATTTTTATTTATTTTTCAATAAATCACAAAATTACAGCATTTTTATAAATTCTTTTTTTAATCTAATAATAATTTTTTTCTCAAGTCTTGATATATAAGACTGCGATATTCCAAGCATATCAGCGACTTCTTTTTGAGTTTTCTCATCACCATCGCTGTCAAGCCCAAATCTCAGTTTAACAATTTTTTTCTCTCTTTTTGATAGCTTTTCAATAGCTCTTCCAAGAATATCTCTGTCAACCTCATCCTCAATATTTCTTGAAATAATATCAACATCCGTACCCAAAATATCCGAAAGTAAAAGTTCATTTCCCTCCCAATCAACATTCAAAGGCTCATCAATAGAAACTTCCGTTTTAATTTTTGTGGTTCTTCTCAAATGCATAAGAATTTCATTTTCAATACACCTTGAGGCGTATGTGGCAAGTTTAATATTTTTATCCGTTTTAAACGTATTTATAGCTTTAATAAGTCCTATAGTTCCAATAGAAATCAGGTCTTCAACATTAACTCCCGTATTCTCAAATTTTCTAGCTATATATACAACAAGGCGTAAATTTCGCTCAATAAGAACAGATTTCGCTTCCTCATCATCGTCTCCCCCCAATTTAGACAACATATCATTTTCTTCTTCATGAGAGAGCGGAGGAGGAAGCACATCACTTCCTCCAATATAATAAATAGTATTTTCAGAAAAATCATCAATTTTAATTTTTTTAATAACAGCGTTAATAATTTCAATAATCTTCAAAACAAATCCCTCCAAAATTATATTATTTCAAAAATCTCTAAGCATTTCCGGATTCAATAAAGCGTTATAAGTATTTTCTCTAGACAGTTTAACATTAGAAATACCAATAATTACTTTTTCTAAACAAACATTATTGTCATAATAAATAATAACTCTGTCAGCAAAAAAACCAACAATAAATCCCTGTCTCTTTCCAACACTGCAAAAAGGAATAATTCTAAAGTCAAAATCATTATCAGTATTTTTAATATAATCATATATTTTGGTAAAATCATTTTTATTATCCTTAGCGAAAAAATCTCTAACCTCAATGGGAATAATTTCCTCAACAGCGTGAAACTCTGAAACAATAACAGGTTTACCACTAATAGGCTCGTATAAAGAATTTCCTGTATCAATCAAAGCGTTCAAAAAAACTTTTTTACCTTTCAAAAAAACTTCCATTTTACAAAAAACTTGTTTTCTGATAATGCTTTTTTTATACCAAGAGACAAAAGCTTTTAATATGAAATAAAAAATCGAAACAGAAAAAAATAAAAATTTTAATGAAAAATTGTGTATGTAAATATTGATAAAGTTTCCAATAAAATCAGATATATTAAAAAAGTAAAATAAAGCTGTAGCAAATCCTCCAATAGCAAAGGAAATAACAATAACTTGAAAAATACTTTTAAAAAATGATTTTAAACTTCTCGCGCCAAACGCCACAAAAACAGAAATCATCAGTATTATTAAAATTCCAATAGGATTATAACAGCATCTAAAAAAATCAATAAAAATAACACAACAATAAAGAATTGACGCTAAAAAAGCGCCAAGTATAATTCTTGACATTAAAATTTTTTTCTGAAAAATTTTTCCTGTCCCCCAAAATATAAAAAAATCCATTACAAAATTAATGAGAAAAATAATATCCCCATAAACCTCCAAAAACACATCACTCCTCAAAACTCAATTAATCTTTTAAAAAAATTATAATAAATGTTCCGCGAATATTTTGTAAGATTAATTGAGTATATGAAAAAAATAAAAAGACAAAGAATTCTTTTTTTCGCTCTCTAAAAATTTATTTATAACAATAAACTTTTCTCAAAGATACATAATCACATCAATTCTGTAGGTGAGAAAAAATTCTAATATAAAAAATTAAATTTTTATTTATTCAAATACCTCTTGACATTATTCTCACAATATATTATATTCAAATTGTGGGATATTTTATCTATGGAAACGCCGGTTAACTTAAAATCAGTATTTTCCTTTATACAATTAAATAATGCATTGGAGAGATTTTATGAAATATAAACCTTTAATTTTAGGCGATTTAACCGCGCCGGCTCCAATAGTACAAGGCGGAATGGGCGTTGGAATCAGCCTTTCAGGTTTAGCGGCTGCTGTTGCCTCATATGGAGGAATAGGAGTAATTTCCGCCGCTCAACCTGGTTTTAGAGAACCCGACTTTTTGACAAATACTGTTGAAGCAAATATGCGCGCTTTATCTCGTGAAATAAAAACAGCGAAAGAAAAATCAAATAACGGTATAATTGGTGTAAATATAATGGTCGCACTTAATAATTTTGACGACTATGTAAAATGCTGTATAGACAATAAAGCGGATATAATAATTTCCGGCGCCGGACTTCCAATGAAACTACCGGAACTTATAGGTGACTCAAAAATAAAAATAGCACCAATAGTCTCCTCATTAAAAGCCACAAAAGTAATTTTACAAAGATGGGACAAACGTTATAAAAAAACAGCTGATATGATAGTAATTGAAGGACCAAAAGCAGGCGGACATCTTGGTTTTCACATGGAAGATGCTAAAAACCTTGACAATATAGATGATGAAATCAAATTAATAATTGAATATAAAAAAGAATATGAACAAAAGTATAACAAATATATTCCAGTGATTTTCGGCGGAGGCGTTTTTTATAACAGCGATGTAGACTATTATATAAATGAAATCGGAACAGATGGTGTACAAGTTGCGACTCGTTTTGTAGCCACAAAGGAATGTGATGCCGACAATGCTTTTAAAAACGCGTACTTAAAATCAACAAAAGAAGATATAGGCATAGTAAAAAGTCCGGTAGGAATGCCTGGCAGAGCAATTTTAAATAATTACATCAAAAAAACGTTTATTGGACGTGACCCAATAAAAAAGTGTTTTAACTGTATTCATAAATGTGACCCTGCTACAACTCCGTATTGTTTATCACAGGCTCTGTTTAACGCAGCAAACGGTGATTTAGAAAACGCTCTTATATTCTGTGGTGAAAATGCCTACAAAATAAAGGAAATTACAACTGTAAAAGATGTAATGGATGAACTTCTTGGTCTTGCCTAAAAAATGACGGTTATAAAATAATTTTATAACCGTCATTTTTTAATATACAAATATAAATAACAACATCTATATCCATATTTCTTTTTTTATTTTTATAATTTTTTGTGTATTTTAGTTTTATAGTAATACAACCTAAAAATAAACAAGTTAAACAGATAAAAACTATTTCGCTGCGTTACTGTCAGTCAGCATATGCTTTCAACTATGCTCTCTTTCCAACGATTTGCGA
>CATJCJ010000255.1 GCA_949738935.1 uncultured Eubacteriales bacterium
AAAAATAATAAAAAGTTTAAATTATATGGAGAGTTGACCGAGCGGCTTAAGGTGCGAAACTCGAAATTTCGTGTTCTATTTGCGTAGGACCTAGGGTTCGAATCCCTAACTCTCCGTTTACCATTTAAATCAAATAAAAAAAACTCTGTCTTTATAATTTTAAAAACGGAGGTTTTTTATTTGATGAAATGCGTGAAAAATTTATTTCGGTATTTGCATACTTTTACATTTAAAATAATCCAAATGACTGTAATAAAAGAAGTAATAACATAATGGGGGCAATAAATTTAATCATTACAATATAAAGCCATTTTCTTTTAAAATTATATCTGCCTTGAGTAACTTCATCAATAATTACATCGGGTTTTACAACCCAACCAATAAGTATACAGGTCAAAAGAGCAACTAAAGGCATAAAACAATTATTGCTGATATAATCTAATATATCCAAAATTTGACCTACTGTACCATTAGGAAGAGTTATTTCAAAAAATAAAGCGTTATATCCCAAACATACAATGGAACCGACTATTAAAGCATATATACAAACAATAATAGAGCTCTTTTTTCTTGAAAATCCAAAGTGGTCCATAATACTGGCTACAATTGCCTCCATAATGGAAACAGATGATGTAACCGCGGCAAAAGCCACAATTAAAAAGAAAACCAAACCAATAATATTGCCTATTCCGCCCATGGCGGAAAAAACTTTGGGCAAAGACACAAACATAAGTTTAGGTCCCGCCGACATACCATCAGCCCCCATAAAAGTAAATACAGCCGGAACAATCATGAGTCCCGCCAGTAAAGCAATTACTGTATCAAAAATTTCGATTTGGTTAATTGAGCGCATCAAGTTTGTATCTTTACGTACGTATGAACCATATGCAACCATAATTCCCATAGCAACGCTTATGGAGAAAAACAGTTGTCCCATAGCGTCCATAAGCACAATAAAAAATTCTTTTAAAGACATGCCGGAAAAATCAGGAACCAAATAAATCTTAAGTCCTTCCAATCCCGTTCTAACAGTCCCATCAACATCATTATGCTCCAGGGTTAAAGAAAAAATAGAAATACCAACTATCATAACTACTAATATAGGCATTAAAATTTTACTGTATCTCTCAATTCCCTTTTCAACTCCACAATACACTATAATTGCTGTGACAGCAAAAAAAAGCAACATACATATAAGCGGTTCGAAAGTACCTGAGATATATCCGGAGAAATACTTATCAGATACCGCCTCGGCTCCGCCGCCTGTCAAATAGATAGATAAGTACTTAAATACCCACCCTCCTATAGAACAATAATAAGGTAAAATTAATATAGGTACCAAACAAGCTAGTACACCAATGCCACCCCAATGACGATTTAATTTTCCATAGGCTGTAAGAGGACTTTGTTTAGTTTTTCTGCCAATAGCCACTTCTGTGGTAAGTAAAGCAAAACCAAATGTTAGAGCAAGTATAATATAACATAATATAAATACGCCTCCGCCATCTTTTGCCGCCAAATAAGGAAACCGCCATATATTACCAAGTCCGACAGCACTGCCTGCCGCAGCCATAATAAATCCCATTTGACCAGAAAAACTGCTTCTTTTAATTTGTTTTTTCATTTTATCACCTACAATATAATATTTTAGGACACCGCCTTCCTTTCACTACCAATTTTATCAGTTTTCATCAATATATTCAAGAAATATATTATTTATTTTTTATCAAGCTATAGTGAAAGAATTTAAAAAGAAGTAAAAAAATCTATTTTACTCAAAAGTCTGCGAAGTGCTTCACAATTCGCTTACCGACTTTTGCCGCAAGCGGACGTAAAATATTTTTTTACTGTTATTCAAGTTCTTTCACTATAACGTTAAACTTAGTTTTTAAAAACAATAGAAAATAATTTTTGAATGGTATCTACGGGTAACTATACTGAAAATAATTATGATGATGAGCCTCTCTGTGATAATTGTTATGAGCGTGAATGGAATGTAAAATATTTACACGACTATGGATATAAGCTGGACCCTATTTTCAGAGGAAGCGGAAAATGTTTTTTCGGAGCTGAACTAGAAATCGACAGAGGCGGAAAAGATGAGGATAACGCCTGTGAGCTTTGTGAGGAAGCCAACAGACATTGCGAGAATATTTATAACGGTGTTATCTATAACGATAAAGATTTAAGAAAGTCTGAAAAACTGCCTAAAACTAATATTCAGACCGATTCATATATCGCTGTACAGTTTATTGAAAATAAGAGAACCCTTAATTTTGGAACGCTTAAATTTATGGCTGAAAAGGTTATGGGTTACTTTTGTTTTACGCTCCTTGATAAGTATAATAACTTTTATATCATATAATTATGCGTTATCAAAATATTGATTTTCAAGGGACTTTTTAGAATAACTGTTACTTTTGAGTTACTTACCTTATAAATTCAGCGGCGTTTTAAAAGAATTTACTATTTTTAAAAATTATAGGAAATGGATTCAATATATAAATAGGACTAAAAAACTTATTAAAAAACTCTGAATTATTTATGTAGAATTAAAATTATGTAAAAAGACGTCTTTAAATCTGTATACAATAGAGAACGTCTTTTTTTATTACATTTTTTGCTTATATTGGCTGAAAAAATTTTAATTAAAAAATCTATATGAAAAATTGTCACAAAGTATACTCTATGACAGTCATTAAAAATGTAAAAACATTTGTGGTAATTGTACTATAATCATTGCAATTTGTCAAATAATATTGATAATTTTATATAAAAAGTTCATCATAAAATTAAACTGTCATAGAGTATAGTTTATGACAGTTTAATTTAAAATCAGTAAAACAATATTTTAAATTAAAGAGGTGAGTATAAAATGGCAAAATTAATAAGTGATATTGAATTTGAAGGTTCAGCCGATATTTTTGTATGGAGAAGTGATATTGAGGATTTTGAGACAGGTTCTGTTTTAACGGTTAAAGAATCGCAAACAGCGTTGTTTTATCTAAACGGTGCCTGTATTGGGGAGCTTGGAGCGGGAAGGCATATACTTGAAACGGAAAATATACCTTTTTTAAAAAATTTATTTTCACGTATTACAGGAAATAAAAATATATTTCACGCTCAGATTTATTTTATAAACAACGCTGAAATGCTTTCAATGAAATGGGGAGTGGGAAATATTGTATATCAGGATACCTCGGGGATAGTTTTCGATATAGGCTGCAATGGTGAAATAAATCTTATGGTATCGAATCCACGTTATATAGTAGAAAAAGTTTCAGGAATGCAGCAAAGCCTGTCACGAGAAAAACTATTGGAACAATTTAAGGGACTTATTACGTCAGAGGTTACAGATGTTCTTGTAAACACAATAGTTGAAGAAAATATTCCTATAATAAATGTATCGGGACATATAAGAAAAATATCAGAGAAAGTAAAGCCTTTTATTGAAAATATTTTTGAGGATTATGGTTTTATCGTTCCTCAGTTCAGGATAATAAAAATAAGGCTTCCAGAAGACGACCCTCAATTTAAAAGGCTGAAATCATTAAAAGCTGACCAAGGCTTGCTTATGACGGAATTGGAATTGAGAAGACAGGCTGAGCTTATAAGGGCACAGTCAAAAGCACAAACCGAGCTTGTGGGAGCGCAGACAAAAGCGCAGAAAGTAAAACTTGAGGCTGACTCAATGGCATTTAAGCGTCAGGCTGAAGGCTATACATACCAGCAGGAACGGCAATTTGATGTTATGCAGTCAGCTGTTGAAAATACAAGTTCGGGGAGTATTGCGGGAATGAACAGCGAATTTATGCAGCTTGGAGCGGGTTTAGGAGTAATGGGTGTTGTGGGCGATATGATGAAAAACAATCTCGGAAATATGACGGAGTCAGTAACCCCTTCTCTAAATACGTCATCTCAAAATATATCTGAAAAAATCAAATGTTCCAATTGCGGCGAGGAAGTACCCGCAAACGCGAAATTTTGTTTAAACTGCGGCGCAAAAACGAATAATAAATTCCTATGTCCCAAATGCGGAAAAGAAACACCAAAAGGTAAATTTTGTATAAATTGCGGAGAAAAATTAGAAGAAGAAAAACATTGCAAAAATTGCGGTAAACTTCTTGAAAAAGGAGCTAAGTTTTGTCTTGAGTGCGGAACAAAAGCAGAATGAGGAGGGATTATATGAATTTAAACAAAATTTACTTTATGCTCATAAATGTAATATCTGTTATAGCTCTGATAATAATATCATTTTTATTTACGAAGGAATATACCACTATTTTCTGGTGTTCCAATGTATTTACGCTAATTGCTTTTATTGTTGAAACAACGGTGATTACGTACCATAACAAAGGCGGAGTAAAAAATTACTTTTTTGGATTGCCGATAACATTTTATGGAGGTTCTTATGTAATTGTTCAAGCTATCGCCGGATTGACATTTTCTATTTGGCAAAGCCTTGATTTTAAAATCGGTTTTGTGGTACAATTTTTAATTTTTGTGGTGTTTGTCATTATGATTATTATGTCATTAACTTACAAAAACACTTTGGAACAAAAAGAGGAAACTCGTAAAATGTCAAGTTCATATATGCATGTCGCCGCAAGCAGATTAAATTCTATTGCCTCAGCCATATCCGACAGGGAAATTAAAACAGAGATATTCAAACTCTATGAGATGGCTAAAATGTCAAATCCTCTTTATAGTGAAAGATTAATTCCCATAGAGAGTGACATTGACGGAAAAATATCCCTGCTGAAAGAAAAATCAGACAATAAAGACTACGCCAAAAAAACAATAAATGATATTAAAAATTTAATCAATGAAAGAAATAATATATGCAAAGTATTAAAAAATGAGGAGCGATAAAATGGGAAATATACTTGAATGTAAAATATGCGGAGGAAATATCATTCCCAACAGTGACGGCATTACAGGAAAATGCGAATCCTGTGACGCCACTGCCGTAATTCCAAAAGAAACAACAAACAGCTCAAAAATAAACAGAGCAAACTATTTAAGACGAGCGAACGACTTTGAGAAAGCACTCTCTCTTTTTGAGGAAATAGTAAAGGAAAACCCTGACGACAGCGAGGCATACTGGGGTCTTGTTCTTTGTAAATTTGGTATTGAGTATGTGGATGATGTCGACGGAAGTAAAAAGCCTACTTGTCACAGGACTATGTATAACTCAATTCTTGAGGACGCCGACTATAAAGCCGCTTTAGAAAATTCAGTAGGCGCTGTACGCTATCTTTATGAAGAGGAAGCGGAGAGGATTGACGAAATTCAGAAAAGAATCAAATCTATTGCCGCAAATGAAAAACCTTGCGATATTTTTATTTGCTATAAGGAAAGCGATGATTTTGGAGAGCGTACCCACGACAGCGTTGATGTTCAGGAAATATACCAAAGACTTGAGAAAAAAGGCTTTAAAGTGTTCTTTGCCAGAAAAACCCTGCAAAATAAGCTGGGCGAGGAATATGAACCTATAGTCTTTGCGGCGTTAAATTCCGCTAAAATTATGCTTGTTTACGGTTCACAGCCCGATTACTTTACAGGCGTATGGGTAAAAAATGAGTGGAGCCGTTTTCGCCGTATGCTGAAAGAGCACCCTGAAAAGAAAATAATTCCAATATTTGACGGTTCAAAAATGTCGGCTTATGATTTGCCTAATGAGCTTGCGGACTTTCAGGCGTTTGATAAATATAAAGTAGGTTTTATTGAGGACTTGATTGAGGGGCTTGAAAAAATATTTAAAGAGAAATCAGAAGAAGCTGAAACGAAAAAAACAGCGGCTGTGAATAATTCAGCGGCAGACAGTACAAATAATTTATTGAAACGTTCTTTTTTATTCCTTGAGGATAAAAATTGGAAAAAAGCTGACGAATACCTTGAAAAGGTTCTGGATACAGATATGGAAAACGCAAGAGCTTATTTGGGTAAACTTATGGCTGAACTTAAAATCCCAAAAACAGATGAAATTCAAAACTGCGGACGGGATTTATATAAATATGAAAATTTTAATAAAGCTGTTCGCTTTGCTGATGATAAGTTTAAAAAAGAATTAATAGATTACGCACTCACATTAAAATATAATAGAGCTTTATCAACATTAAATTCTTCAAAAAATGCCGCTGATTATGAAAATGCCGAAGAACTTTTTAGAGAATTAGGTGATTTTAAGGATTCAAAAGAAAAAATAAATCAATGTAAAAAAAATATATATACTATTGCATCGAAATATTATTATACTATAAGTGATTTAGAAAACGCAAAATATGTAGAGGAACTTTTTAACAATTTAGGTAATTTCAAGGATTCCGAAGAAAAAAAGAATCAATGTATTCCGAAAGCAAAGGAATATATGTATAACAACATATTAGAACGTAAGAAAGGTTCATCATCAAAAAAAGACTTTTATGATTTAATAAATGCTTTTAAAGAGTTAGGCGACTACAAAGATTCTCTTCAACAAATAGAGGAGTGTAATAATGCTGTAATAAACTTAACACAAAAAGAAAGAGCAAAGAAAAAAATATTTTATACGTTGTTTGCGTCAGCGGGCTTAATTATTATCGGTATAATAGTATATTTTGCTATAAAAAATCCGCTTGATTATAACAAAGGTATTGAATTAATGGAAGAAAAGAATTATGATGAAGCTGTTGAGGTGTTTGCTAAACTCGAAGGTTATGAGGATTCAGAAGATAAATTATTATTGTCAAAATACAACAAAGCTATTGAATTAATAGAAAACAAAAATTATGATGAAGCCATTGAAGTGTTTGCTGAGCTTGATACCTATAAAGATTCTAAGAAAAAACTTTCTGAAGTTATGAGTAATTACTTCTTTCAAAAATGCGATACAATTTCTGCCGGAGTTAATCATATAGTAGGATTGAAAAAAGATGGTACAGTTGTCGCTGTAGGCGATAATGATTATGGACAATGTGATGTATCTGATTGGACTGACATTGTTTCTGTTGCCGCGGGAGATATGCATACAGTAGGATTGAAAAAAGACGGTACAGTTGTCGCTGTAGGTTATAATTTTAATTATCAATGTAACGTATCTAATTGGACTGATATTATTGCTGTTTCCGCAGGAATTAGTCATACAGTAGGATTAAAATCAAATGGTACTGTTATCGCTATAGGCGATAATACTGATGGGCGATGTGATGATGTATCTGATTGGACTGACATTGTTTCTGTTGCCGCGGAAAGATATCATACAGTAGGATTAAAATCAGACGGTACTGTTGTCGCTGTAGGTCATAATGCTGATGGACAATGTGATGTATCCGATTGGAGTAACATTGTCTCTGTTGCCGCGGGAAGATATCATACAGTAGGATTAAAATCAGACAGTACAGTTGTCGCTGTAGGTTATAATGCTGATGGACAATGTGATGTATCCGATTGGAGTAACATTGTCTCTGTTGCCACAGAATGGAGTCATACAGTAGGATTAAAATCAGATGGTACTGTTGTCGCTGTAGGTGATAATAGTAACGGACAATGTGATGTATCCGATTGGACTGATATTGTTTCTGTTTATGTGGGAGAAAGTTATACGATAGGATTAAAATCAGACGGTACTGTTGTAACTGCTGGTTCTCCTTATGAAAAGATAGATATATCTGACTGGGAAAGGATTAAAGGTTGAAAAATATAATTAAATCTTATATTTAAAGTCAGACTATTATTAATTTAAAGCCTCACAAATTAATAATGAAAAAGCCTGTTTTAAACTATATAGATTTTAAAATAATTAATAAAAATGTTCTCATTAAATAAAAAATGGGAACATTTTTTTATTACAAATTTTTAAATATAAAGTGTAATTTTTATAAAATTTCAAAAAAACTGAAAAAGTGTGATTTTTTATGTCAATATAAAATGACTTGACGCTTATTTATATTGTTTTTCTTACTATCTTATGACAAATATATATAACATTAACTTGAAAGATTTTACACAAAGATATACTTTTATATGGGCTTAAAAGTGTAATAGTTTTGTACATTCTTATTGTAT
>CATJCJ010000256.1 GCA_949738935.1 uncultured Eubacteriales bacterium
TACTTATGAAAAATAAGATTTATATTCAATTAATTTATAGTATATTTGAAAACTACAGCGATACAACCTAAAAATAAACAAATTCATCAGCTAAAAATTATTTTTTCTATGTTGATTTCAGTCGGCGCGGGTTTCCTGGCTATATTCTCATTTCAGCGCCTTGCGAAGATAATTTTTATTCATCTCCTTTTGTTCATTTTTAAATTGAATTGCTACAAAATATATATAGGGGTTTCAGATATGCTCTGATTTATATTTTGGTTTTGTCATAGGCTTTTTGTAAATTTGCTTGAATACGGCGTAAAATTTAATTTGATAATATCTTCATATATTTTAATAATTATGGTATAATGATTATAAGAGTGATAAAATGAATTTAAATATTGATTGTTTTAGTATAAAATGAGTGTCATTTTATAAATTTTTAAGAATTTAATTTAAATATATTTAAATAATTGAAAGCTGTATTACCTTAATTGTTATCTGAAGAGGTGATTTGTATTTATAGAATATTATTATTGATTTTTGCTGTTATAATTGTTTTTTGTGGATGCGGGGAGGATTTGTCAAGTGATTTTTATTCCAATGTTTTAAGAAATGGCAGAGAATTTGAAATTGATGAAAAAGAAAATGTTTTGAATAATTATGATGTTTTTATTAAAGTTGACCCTGAAAAAAATATTATTATTGGTAATGAAAAAATTAAATTTATAAATTCGGGTAAAAAAGAAGTTGATTCTTTATATTTTAATTTATATTTGAATAGTTTGAGTGAGGAAACAAAAGATGAAACATTTTTATGTTATCCTCAATATATTCAAAGTGTTTACAAATATGGAAGAAATTATGGCGGTATTAAAATTTTGAACGTTATCGCGGAAAATGATGACCTTGAATTTTATGTCGACAAAACTGTTCTCTGTGTTAAACTTAAAGAGCCTTTAAAACCTGACGGGGATATAAGTATTACAATTAATTTTGAGGCTAAGATTCCTAATATTTGTTATAGAATTGGAGGAAATGATAAAGCTTGTTGGATTGGGAGTTTTTTGCCGGTGCTTTATGGTGTTAGCGGCGAATTTTCAAAAGATAGAACAAAGCTTGTCAGAGGATTGTCTTTTTATGATGGATTTTCAAATTATTCAGTCAATGTTTCTATTCCTAATGATTTTAGTGTTATTGGGAGTGGTGTTGATAGTATTTCTGAAAAAGATGGTGAAAAGATAGTTACTTTTAATGGCAGCGTTGTTAGAGATTTTGCTTTTGTTTATGGAAAGGAATATAAAAGTAAATCAATTAAATCGGAAAATGGAATTGATATTAATTTTTATTATTATTCAGATGATATTGATTATGATAAAATAGTTGAAAAGGCCCGTGATTGTGTTGAATTTGTCTCTCAAAAGTTGGGTTCTTATCCGTATACTGAGATTAATTTTGTTGAGACAGAATTATATTCTGAAATTTGCGCTAATTATCCTCAAGTAATTTTTGTGGATTCAGAATATATTAAATCTGAGACTTTTAATACTAATTTTTGTTATAATATTTCTCAACAATGGATTTATAATATTTTTGGCGCTGATAAAATTAATGAGGCTTGGATTTGTGAGGGTTTCGCTGCTTATTTGAATGATTTTATGAACTATTCAAAAGACGAACTTTCTGATGTTATTTCCAATAAAGTTGATGACTTTAAAAATAAACTGCCTTCTTTGGAAATTAAAAAAATGAATACTCACATAGAAAATTTTAAAACAGAAGAAAATTATTACTATATAGAAAATATTAAAGCTGAAATTATGTTTTATTATCTTTCTCTAAAAATGGGTGAAGATGATTTTCAAAATTTTATGAAAAAACTTTATTCGGAATATGTTTTTCAGGGTATTAACAGAGAAAAAATTGTTCTATTGGCAAATGAGTTTTTTGAGGATGCCGACATTTTTTTTGAGGAATGGCTTGAGAGTGATGATTTTCCGATAATATAGTTTTTTAAATATTTTATTTTGGAGGGAATTTTTATGAAGATTGTTTCATTGCACGCCGCTATGCCTGCCTTTGAACAAGGACTTAATAATATTTCTCAAATTTTAAAAAGTACTTTTTCCGAACTTGGAATAAATATTAATGAAATTAATTTATCTGTTTATGATATTCCTTTTTTTGATGGAATTAAATCTCAGGTTGTTGAGAATGTTTTAAGCAAAGTAGACGAGGCTGATGGTATTATTATTGAGACAACTGCTGTTTTATCAATGCCTTGCGGAATAATGCAGACTTTTATTGAGCATTTGGGGTTTAGTGTATATGAGAATGTTTTTTATAAGAAAAAGTGTTTTTGTGTCTCGGTTTCTTGTGATGGAAGTGAAAAAAAAGCCTGTGACTACATAACAGATGTTATTTCACAATTTGGAGGAATTGATGTTGGTAGAATAACTATTTCCGATGATAGCGCAAGGAAAGCTTTAACTGATGTTGATATAAAAGAGGCTGTTGAAAAATACGCAGAAGATTTTTATAGAATTTTAAAGCAAGAAAGAAAATTTTTTGTTCCGGAAAAGAAAAGTACTGTTAATACACCTAATAAATTGGGCAATATGGATTTGGACAGAGATTCTGAATTTAAGGGTATGTCTATTCCTAAGAAGCTTAAATCAAGTGAAATTCTTGAGAAAATTGACTATAACTCTTTTGATGCTAGACAGGAAGAAGATATAAAAGAAATCTCAAAATTTCTTTCAAATCAATATAATAGCGTAAAAAATGAAACTGCTGTAAAAAATGATACTTTTTCTACGACAAGTTATAAAAACGTGAACTTTGATTCTAAAAATATTGTTCCGCATATTAAAAGTTGTCATCAAAGAACACAAAGTCTTTATCATTATTTTCAGCCTCAGCTTGCGGTTGGTATTGACGCTGTTATTCAAATTAATATTAAAGGCGATGAAAAATTTGAGGGTTATCTTGAAATACATGGCGGTAACTGCGATTATGTTGATGGAGTTCATGAAAATCCTGATGTCACGGTATTTTCTGAGTGTAATGTATGGCTTGATATATTAAACGGAAAATATACTATTCAAAAAGCATTTATGATTGGCCAGCTTAAGGTTAGGGGAAATTTTGTTCTTATGACTAAATTTGACCAATTATTTAAAATGCAAAAATAATGTGAAAATACTTATAATTAATGTTATGATTTTTACTATTTTTTAAAGGAGTGTTTTTTCTATGAAATTTACTAAAATGCAGGGATGCGGAAATGATTACGTTTATGTAAATTGTTTTGAGGAAAATGTTGAAAATCCAAATGAAGTGGCTAAAATTGTAAGTGACCGACATTTTGGTATTGGTTCTGATGGTCTTATTCTTATTATGCCAAGTGATGTCGCTGATTGTCGTATGAGAATGTTTAACTGGGATGGCTCAGAATCAGAAATGTGTGGAAACGGTATTAGATGTGTCGGCAAATTTGTTCATGACAGAGGGATTGTTAATAAAGATACAATTACGGTTGAGACTCTCGCCGGAATTAAAATTCTTAAATTAACTCTTAATGATAAAAATGAGACTGTGTCTTTAACTGTTGATATGGGTGAGCCAATTTTGAAGGCATCGGAGATTCCT
Organism: uncultured Eubacteriales bacterium; assembly: GCA_949738935.1. Taxonomy (GTDB): domain Bacteria; phylum Bacillota; class Clostridia; order Lachnospirales; family CAG-274; genus MGBC114079. The sequence continues at coordinate 3,634 of CATJCJ010000256.1, forward strand.
GTTATTTCTAATGAGATTCCTGTTAAAAATCTTATCCTTAAATCTTGTGACAAAGAATTTAAGTTTACTTGTGTGTCTATGGGAAATCCTCACGCTGTGACTTTTATTGATAATGTTGATGATTTTGATATTGAAAAATATGGACCAATTCTTGAAAAAGACATTCATTTTCCAAAAAGAGCGAACATTGAGTTTGTTGAGGTTATTGACAAAAATCACCTTAAAATGCGTGTTTGGGAAAGAGGCACAGGAGAAACTTTGGCTTGTGGAACGGGTACTTGCGCTACAGTTGTCGCTTCGGTTTTAAATGAAAAAACAGATAGAAACGATGTTGATGTTAAACTGCTTGGAGGAAATTTGCGAATTACATGGGATAAAGAAGATGGTCATGTTTATATGACAGGTCCCGCTGAATTTTCTTTTGACGGAGTTTGGAATAAATTTTAATGAAAAATATAAAATATATAGATAAAAAAATTGTTCTTGAATTGTACAATTTTACTTTAAGACATAAATTTTTCCATTTGGTTATTAAATTTATTATTAATATATCTTCATATGTTTTTTTTCTGTTGTTTATTGTTGAGGCCGCGATTCTTGTTTTGTGCGGGGATTTTAGAGTTTTTAAGTTTGCGAGTGTTGTTATTGGGGTTATTTTTTTTAATATGTTTTTGAGAAAAGTTATCAACAGAAAAAGACCTTTTGACGTTCTTGGAATTAAAAGCCTTGTTGAGCATAAATCTTTAGGTTCTTTTCCGAGTAATCATTCGGCTTCTTCTATGATTATAGCTGTCGCTTTTATGTATTTAGATTTTAATATGGGGTTTTGGATTTTATTTATGGCGCTTATTACGGGAATATCCAGAGTTTTTGCCGGATTGCATTATGTTTCTGACGTTGTTGGCGGATTTTTTGTGGGAGCTTTTTTAGGCTGTTTATTATTTTTTATGACATGAGAGGTACGGATGATGAAAATAAAAGTAACTCTTTCTTTTGTTCTATTAACTATAATACTTTGTTTTAGCTGTTGTTCTTTTGGAAAAGATATTCCGAAAGAAGTTGTTGAGGATTTTTTGTCGGCGTTTAAAGATAATGATTATAAAACTATGAAATCGTATATGGCTGATGGAATTTGTTATTTTGATATGGAATCAGCGAATGAAAGTAAAATCGCCGCGCTGACATTGAATACTATTATAAAAAATTTTGAGTATGAAATAAAGAATAGTAATATTCTTAACGATGACAGTGCTGTTGTTGAAGTTGAGATGACAAACATACACATGTATGATATTATGGAAGATAGTTTTTTTGAATATAATGAGAGATTTAACAAAACTAATGAAGAATTATCTGAGGATTCAACTAAGGATATGGATGAGGAACAGATTATAGGAATACTGGAAAATAAAATTAAGGAATATGAGATGAAGGAAAAATTTAAAACGACAGTTAAAATAAGCCTTGTTGATGTTTCCGATTCTTGGAAAGTTGTAAATGATACGGATATGTTTGACGGAATGACAGGAGAGTATGTCTCTTTTATATCGAGAGGTTTGCGAAATTTTGTCTCTTAAAAATAAAGTAATGTCAACAATTTATACCAATTTATTTTGAATTGTTGATATTGTTTTAAAACAGGGGAGGTTGGCGAGATGGAAAAATGGCGGTTGAAAAAACATTTGATTTTGGCGGCGAAGATAGCTATCGGAAGCAGTATGGCTATTTATATAGCTCAGTGTATGGATTTGGAATATTCAGCTTCTGCCGGAACAATATCGCTTCTTACTCTTATGACGACAAAGTGGAAAACTATGAAACTTTCCCTTTTTAGACTTATAACATTTATTATTACAGTTTTGTTGACATGTTTTATTTTTACATATCTAGATAGTATGTGGATTACTTATGGAATACTTATTTTTTTTGTGACTCTTTTTTCTGATATTATGGGCTGGCGTTCTTCTATATCGGTAAATTCAGTAATAGCTGTTCATCTCTTAACAAGTGAGGATTTTAGCGCGCATTCTATTTATAATGAGTTTATTTTGCTTATTATAGGGGTTACTATAGCTATTATATTGAACTTATTTAATGATAACAGTAATCATAAAAAAGAGATTATTTCTAAAATAAGGTATACTGAAGATAAATTGCAAACAGCTTTATATGGTCTTTCTAAATATCTTTTAAATGAGGAAACTGAGAAAAACACTCTTAAAAATATAATTAGTGTAAAAGAAAATTTGAGGGAGTTTATTAAAGAAGCTTATGAGTTTCAAGAAAATACCTTTCATTCACATCCAGCATATTATATTGATTATTTTGTAATGAGATTAAATCAATGTCGTGTACTTTATAACGTATATTTTGAAATTCAAGGAATTACCCCAATGCCTGCCAGACAGGCCAAAATTATTTCTGATTATATAATGTATTTGGCCTATTATGTTGTGGAAATTAATATACCTAACGCTCAGCTTGAAAAGCTTAACAAAATTTTTGAAACAATGAAAATGGAAGTTTTGCCAAAAACAAGAGAAGAGTTTGAAAGCAGAGCTATATTATATCATCTTTTAAAAGATATTGAAAAATTTCTTATGTTTAAACTGAAATTTGTTGAGAGTTTGAGTGTTCGGCAACGTAAAGAGTACTGGAATACTTAAATTGAGGTAGTTATAGCATAGATTTATAGGCTTAAGAGAAAAACCACCCATTTTACGGGTGGTTCTGACTTTCATTCATTTTTTATTGGTTCGCTATAATTGTAATAACGTCTCTTAACACATAATTAAAAGTAGGAGCGGATGTTTTTTCATTCTCAATATAACCTTTTTTAAGGTCGATGACGTCTGTTTCGTCATATGGATTTACCCCTATGTAATCTCCTTGAAATACATTGAAATCATTGCTTTCAAATTGACGAATAACTTCATCGACTTTTTCTTTTGTACCATCCGCGGCGATAATCTCATTAATATCAAGTATTTGAATCCAGTCTTTATCAAATCCCGCCCAAACATCGTTTCCATTTATATTACCGTCTGCTATATCTTCAATTTTTTTGCCGTTCATAACAGCTTTTATAGCGGCAGTCTCATAATGTCCCCAATTAATGCGAAAGCTGAATAAAGATGTACTTGGGGCTATATCCGTCATGCTTTGATTATATCCAACATGATATACCTGATAATTGGAGCTCATCTGTTCGCACGCCACAGCGGGTCCGCCTGTGTCAGAATGCTGTGATATTACAACGCAGCCATCTTCTATTAATTCTTTAGCGTACTTTTTCTCTAAAGAATAATTGTTCCAGCTGTTTGTATATTTGACGCTCATTACCACTTCTGGAACAACCGACCTTACTCCAAGAAAAAACGCTGTATATCCAGAGATAACCTCTGCGTATGGATAAGCTGCTACATATCCTGCCTTTGCCTGTTCTTTTTCTAACTCTCCATTATCAATAAGTTCTTTCATTTTCATACCCGCAACAACGCCTGCCACATATCTTCCTTGATATACAGCTCCCATATAATTATGATAATTGCTGTAATAAGGGTCTTCGTTAGCATTTGAGCAGGTAGCCTGACAGAACTGAATATCAGGGTATTTGCTTGCCATTTCTTTTGTTTTCTCACCGTAGCCGTAGCTTGTGGCAAATATAATATCACATTTTTCATTGGCTAACTCCTGAAGCTGTCTTTCCGCCTCGCTTTCAGAAACGTTATATCTGACGGAAAACTCTACGCTGTCTCCGAATTGATTTTTGATATCTTCTTCCGCTGAAATAAAATTATTGGTATAAGCTGTTCCTGCATCACCGTTATATATAAATCCAACTTTTATATGCTCTTTTACACTGCTGCCTAAAAATAACCATTTTACGCAGTAGACTGACACTATTACAAGCAATACCGTAAATAATGTAATAACAGTCTTGTTTCTCATGAACATCAACCTCCCAAGGTTATTCCGCTTTTTCCGGTTCATCATCATAAAGTTTAGCTATATTTATATTTCCGTTTTCAATAAGTTCAATCATAATCTTTGATATTTCAGGGTCAAATTGAGTACCGCATCCCTTTTTCAGCTCTTCTATTACATAATTAATATCAAGATGTTTGCGGTAAACCCTATTGGACGTCATAGCGTCAAAAGCGTCAGCTATACCGATGATACGTGCGTTAATTGGGATTTCTTCTCCTTTGAGACCGTTTATATAGCCTTTTCCGTCATATCTTTCGTGATGATAACGTGCCCCGTCCGCTACGTCTTCCACAATGGTAAAGTCTTTTAATATCTCAGCTCCTATTTTAACGTGGGATTTCATAAGACTGTATTCTTCATCGGTAAGTCTTGACGGTTTGTTTAATACCGAATCAGGAATACCTATTTTTCCTATATCGTGCAGAAGAGCGGTCTTGCGTAAATTTTCTTGCCGCTGCTCATTCCAGCCAAGCTTTTTAGCGAGCATTACTGAATACTCAGCTACTCTTTCCGAATGACGACGGGTATTGCTGTCTTTGGCATCTACTGTTTTTGCGATGGCGATAATTGTCTCATTTCCCATTTCCGTCTGTCTTTTGGCGATGGCTAATTTATGCTGTTCTTCCTTAATTGTTTTATTAAGACGCAGTCTTGTCAAAAACCACGAAAACCATACTACCACAAGAATACAAATTAATATAAAATACGCGATAAACCACCAGTTCTCAAAAATTAATTTTTCTTTTCTGATTTTATACGACGCAGCTGAAATGACATTTGATTTGCTGTTGTCTAAGACTTCTAAACGGAACGTATAGTCGCCTGATGGAAGATTTGTATATACTATATTATTTATTTCACTCTGACTGACAACTATAGGCTCACTGTCAAATCCTTCAAGACAATATCTGATATAATGGTTATTTAAAGAATAATTAAGGAGTATAGGAACAATTTCAATTACTTTGGCATTTCTATCGATATTTGTAGTTTCACTTTTGTTTACATAATATTTATTATTGTCTACATTTATGTATTTCATATTTATACGGCAAGAATGTTTAGTTTTATCATATTTGTTTATATTTACAAAATAACATCCAGTACCGCAGGGCATATATAAATCACCATTTTCATCCATAAAATTTTGAGCGTTTTCCGAAAGGGGATTATTAAATCCCATTTTTGAATTAAGCAAATGATAATCAGATTCTTTGTCGAAAAAAAGAGAACTTTTATCGGCGATATAAATTCCCGCTCCTCCAAGTATCCAAAGAGTGTTGTTTTCGCCAAACAATATGTCATAATTATCATAATATGGAAATTTATTAAAAACTTTTACTTTATAAGAATTGTCCATATAGCATAGGGAACTTCCGGTAATTATAAATACCCCATTTTCATCAGAAACCATTTTTAAAATGACATCGGACGCTAAACCACTTTTCTTATTAATCTTTTCTATGACTTTACCGTTTTTTATGACAATTATACCATTTCCGTTTGTTCCCGCCAAAAGTGTTCCATCGGCTTTCTCAAAAACAGATAATATTTCACAGTTTCCTGATATATCTTTTATACTTATATTGTTTACTACTTTTCCGTCTTTTATAAAAAACAAACCGCTTTCACAAGATATTGTCATTGTTCCGTCTTTAAGCTCATAAAGACAATAAAATTTCCCTCCGGATATATTATGTGTAAAAATTTGTCCGTCAGGGTATGCTTCTACAATTTCATTTCCCTCAAAAAAACAAAGCCAGAGATGATTTTTTAAATCTGTTTTCAAGAATTTAATTTTTTTATTCCTCATATACTCGCTAAGTTTATTTTTTGAAACTTTACTATCTGAAATATTAATAATGTCAAGTCCGTTGTCTGTTCCGAAATATAATTTGTCCTGCCATTTTGTTACGGCGTTTACTGAATTTGAAGTAAGACCTGCTTGTTTATATATGTCTGTAAAATTTGAAACGCAAAGCTTTAAAAGCCCGGATTTAGATGATGTAAACCACAAATTTCCCTGATAATCCATAGTCATATTATTTATAATACTATTAAAATTGTCGGTATTGACATAATGGAAATTATTTTTATTATCCAGAAAGCCTATTCCTGTATCGGAGCAAATCCAATTATTTTCGTCATCACATATGGTCATTGACTTTATATTTTTTAATACTCCTGTCTCTATTTTATTTATTTGTCTGATTGTTTTGTTGGTGATATCAAAGCAATAAATATTATTATTGTTTGTTCCGACGTATAATAATCCGTCCTCTCCAAATGTACAGCAGGTATAACGTTCATAGAGGTCGTTCAGTGACATTTCGTGGCAAATAGTTAAATCTTTTAAAATGAATATTTTGCCATTGTTCGTAACAACGGACGTATACCCGTTTTCTGAGGATGATATGCTCTCTGAAAGCTTAATATCAGGTATGTCTTTAATAATTTTCAGACCTCCGTCAAGGGAAAGAATATGTAAATTGTCAGATGTCCCTACATAATAACGGCCGTTTGAGTCAGCTCCGATACATTTGACAGAATCTTTTGATAATCCATTTTCACTGTCAATTACATTACTTATACTGTCATTTACACATATTGACAGACCGTTGTCATCTGTACCAATCCATAATCGGCTTTCTTCATCGACAAAAAGACAGTTTACATTTTTTACAGAGCTAAATTCGTTCATATAATTAAAATTTATTCCGTCATATCTGTAAAGACCGTTGTTTGTTCCAATCCATAAGAAACCATCGTTTGTTTCCGATATATCGTTTGCCGTACCTCCGGGAAGCCCTTCGGAAATTCCGTAAACGGTGGGAATGTAATATCCTGAGTAGAAATTGTCTGATTCGGCGGCGTATATAGTCTTTTCGAATATGGGGGATAAACCTTGCGTCATTATCGCCGCCAGCGGAATAATCCATAAAAAAAGTCTCACAATGCTTTTTTCTCTTCGTTTTTTATAAAATCTTTTCTGTTTAATAAGCCAGTATATTAAAAGCACCGTTACACTCTTATCAAGAAAGTCTACGCAAAATTCACCTACTGCTGAGCTTATAAAAAGCGGTATTCCATAGTACCGAAACATTTCAAAGACCCCGTTTCCCCATAGGTTTCCGTTAAATCCATCAAAAAATATACAATTAAGAGGCGTTGAAATAACTGTAGACATCACAGCTACTATCATACTGCTTGTAAACGCTCCGAAAAAACTTTCCATTAACCCTTTTTTCATACAAATACCCATAGTTATACCTATTGCTGTTCCTGTTAATGTATAGACACATGAAAACGTATTATTTATTCCGTAAATAATGTTTCCCGCAGCTCCTATTAAAGCACCGCATGCGGGACCTAAAATATACGCGGACAGTCCTGTCCCTATAGAATCAAACCACATTGGAAAATTTAAGTTCTCAGCCTCAAATTTTCCGATATAATTAATTAAAATACATATTATAACAAATGAAACTGTTTTCCAAACTTCTTTTTTTTTCATATTCATTTTCCTCCGTCTATAGTGAGACCAATAAAAGATGTCTATAGTAATCCACAGAATTTTTATTGTAAAACAATAAAACAACAAAAAGGTAAACTTTAAAAAACTTGATATATTAAGAGGTTTTTTATTGATTTGCGTTAAAAATTTTCAAATTATCATAATACACCAATATATTTTTATTATATCATAAATAAACAAATTTTTCTTCCTAATTTGTCTGAAATACATTTTTTTTGTTTAAAATACTTATGCGGCAAAATCTGTGTTTATATGGTAATTACACTTTGAAAGTTACAAAAAAATTATTTTACTTGCACGGGCTGCAAATTGCTTTGCAATTCGCTTGCCGCCCAGCAGCGCTTATGCACTCATAAAATATTTTTTGTTATATCTAAAGTGTAATTACTATAGCTATTCAACTTAAAAAAGGAATAAACGGCATCATTTTAAAGGAACTATATATTTTGCGTTTTGACTTTCAATATATTCACGACTTTCAACTGTTCCATAAGCTTTATCAGCAAGCATATTACTTTCAGAAATATTTAATAAATCGACAGCAACAGAAGAATCAGATATTTCTCCTTTGCTGAGCATAAAATTTACAGGATTGCCTAAACCATCAACAACAGCATGAATTTTAGAACCTGTCTAAAATTTAAAAAAAGCCTGTCTAAAAACAAAATATATACAAAAAATCAGCGAAAATAAAATTATTTTGGAGTGTAATGATTTTATTTTCACTAAATGAAATTTTAATAGTTTTTAGACAGGCTCTTAGTTGTTTTACCTCCCTGGCTAATTCCAATAAACTGATTTTCATCAGCATTTGAAGCACTTTTTTTGTATAAAAGTTTTTGTCTCGCTTTTTTTAAAAAGCGAGCGGAGTTTGAAGCGTAGCCTCAAGATTTTTGTTAAGTTAGTGCGTATGGGATGGTGACCACAGTTCTTTGTATTGTTTTACTATAATTATGCATACAAGATTTTATTATATTTATTTTTTATAAAGACACTATTTTTGTGGCTATTGTATCTCTAAAAGTAACGTCATGTTCCACAAAAATCATAGTGGGGGAAAATTCTTTTATAAGTTGTTCTATTTGTATACGAGAATAAATGTCAATAAAATTGAGAGGTTCATCCCATATATATAAATGAGCTTTCTCACAAAGACTTTTTGCTATTAGTACTTTCTTTTTTTGTCCGCCGGAAAAGTTTTCTATATTTTTATCAAACTGTATTCTGTCAAAATCCATTTTCCGTAAAATCGCTTTAAATAAACTTTCTTCTATATTTTTTTCTTTTGCGAAATCCGACAAGTTTCCTTTTAAATATGATGTATCTTGTGGTATATAAGAAATTGTAAGTCCAGATCCTATAGTGATAATTCCGCTATAATTTATCGGTTTTCCAATTAATAATTTTAATAAACTGCTTTTACCACTTCCGTTTTTTCCGTCTAAAGCCAATCTGTCTCCATTTTGTATTGTAAAAGAAACTGCATTATTGATTGATTTTTTGTTATAGTATATGTTAACATCTGAAAAGGATACAAGAGTTTCTTTGTGATACAATAACGGAGCTATTTTTAAATTTTCAGTTGTTTCAATATTTTTTAAAAGTTTGGATTTTTGTTCCAACTCTTGTTGTTGTCTTGTTTCAATTGTTTTTGAGCGTTTCATCATTTTTGCTGATTTATGGCCGATAAACCCCTTGTCAACAGGGCCATTGCCGTATTTTGAGGCTTCTGTTTTATGTGACCAAACTGAAGTTCTTTTTGCTGATTGTTTTAAGCGGTTTATATCTTTTTGTAAGCGCTCATTTTGTGATATTTCAAATTTTTGCTGTTGTTCAAAATTTGTTTTCCAAGACGAAAAGTTACCACTTTGTACTTCTATGTTAGTTTTATTGATGGCAAGAATGTGGTCAATACATTCATCTAAAAAATATCGGTCATGAGACACTAAAATAAATCCTTTTTTTCTTTTTAAATATTTTGAGACAATTTCCCTTGCTTTTATATCCAGATGATTTGTTGGCTCGTCGATAAGTGGAAAATAGCTATCATTTAAAAATAATGCGGCAAGTAAAGTTTTTGTTTGTTCCCCATCAGAGAGAGTTTCAAATGGTCGATAAAGTATATCGGTATTTATATCAAGATATGATAATTCACGTGTTAATTCCCATTCCTCACGTAAAGGACAAATATCCGATAAAATATTTAAAGTTATTTTGCTTTTATTATGAATAGGAAAGGGAAAATAATTAAATTGTATTGATGATGTTATTTTTCCTTTATATTCGTAATTGCCAAGCAAAAGTTTAAGAAAAGTTGTTTTTCCTCTGCCATTTCTGCCTATAAAACCAAGTTTCCAGTTTGTGTCTATTTGAAAGCTTATATTTTCAAAAATATTGTCATAACTGGAAGGATAGGAGAACGTTAGATTTTCTACTTTAATCATTGACATAATTAAACATCTCCTTATTTGTTTTTATATATAAAAATAAGAGCCGCGAGAAAGTTATTCTTGTGACTCTACATAACGCAAAACACGACTTTAATGATTTTAATAAAGAGGTATTTTTAAATATATGGTGAGTGTATAGATTTATAACTTTCTCGCGAAAAAACGATAGTATTTATAGCAATCCAACCTAAAAATAAACAAGTTTGTCGGCGAAAAATTATTTTCGTGATGTTGTTGTCAGTCGGTGTAGGTTTCCGACTACGCTCTCTTTTCAGCGTCTCACGAAAATAATTTTTAGCTCGACTCCTTTTGTTTATTTTTAAATTGAATTGTCATAAAATAAAAATGATACTATCATATATTAAAATTTCATTCGCAAAAAAAGTTAATCATCTTTACACCCCTTTCTTTTTGTATAATTGTAACCTATAGCAATCCAACCTAAAAATAAACAAGTTCGATGGCTAAAAATTATTTGTTAGAGTTTTTTTATTAACACTTAATTTTTACATTTGTAAAAGTTTTTGTACTTATAGCAATCCAACCTAAAAATAAACAAGTTTGTCGGCGAAAATAATTTTTACCTTGTCTTATTTTGTTCATTTTTAAATTGAATTGCTATAAATTAAGGTGCCTTTTTTAAATACTTTTATTTAAAATTTTATTTACAGCGCTTACAACGGCTCTTAATGAGGATTTACTTATATTACTGCTGGTTCCCGCTCCAAAGTAAGAATTGTGTTCTTTGTCATAAATATGAATATATGTTATGGCTCTTGACTTATTTCCATAAGATAAAGAATGTTCGCTATAATTAACAACATCAAATTTTAAGTTAAGTTCTTTTTGAAGACCTTTACAAAAGGCATCTAAAATACCATTTCCGCTTTCAGTAATTCTTTTTTCTTTACCATTAATAATAATATCGGCCGCGACAGTAACGATTTTACTTTCTGTTTTTTCGTTGTAATACACAATTTCAATAGGTTTTTTAATATCTTTGTAATTTAGAAGAAATAAGTTATGAATTTCCTCTGGAGAAAGTTCTCTGTTTTCAGAATCAGAGACTTTTGTAACAATGAGACTGAACTCTTGCTGCATACTTTTTGGAACAATTAAACCATAATTGTGCTCTAATATATAAGAGATTCCACCTTTTCCTGATTGACTGTTGATTCTTATAATAGGGTCATAGCTTCTTCCAACGTCAGCTGGGTCGATAGGAAGATATGGAACTTCCCAATATTGAGAATTCTCGCTTATTTTTGTCATACCTTTTTTTATGGCGTCTTGATGAGAACCGGAAAATGCTGTATATACTAAATCACCCGCATATGGGTGGCGGGGGTGAACATTTATCCCTGTCGATTGTTCGTATATTTCAATTGATTTATTTATTTCGGTAAAATCAAGTTTGGGGTCAATACCTTGAGAGAAAAGATTGAGCGCGATATTTAAAATATCTGCGTTTCCGGTTCTTTCACCATTTCCGAACAAAGTTCCCTCAACTCTGTCAGCTCCTGCCATTATACCAAGTTCTGTGGAGGCTACAGCTGTTCCTCTGTCATTATGAGCATGAAGGCTGACAATGACATTTTCACGATATTTAAGATTATTGCACATATATTCAATTTGATCCGCGTATATGTTTGGGGTTGACATTTCAACGGTGGAAGGTAAGTTTATAATAATTTTTCTCTCTGGGGCTGGTTTCCATATGTCTAAAACAGCGTTGCATATTTCAGCAGCATAATCCATTTCCGTACCAGTAAAACTTTCTGGAGAATACTCAAAAAGAAAATGTTCTTTACCATATTTATTGGCGAGCTCATCAATCATTTTAGCGCCGGAAACAGCGATTTCAGTAATTCCGACTTTGTCCTTATTAAAAACAACTTCTCTTTGAAGAGTGGATGTTGAGTTATAAAGATGTACAATAGCCTTATTAACACCATTTAAAGCCTCAAAGGTTTTTTGTATGATATGCTCTCTACTTTGAGTAAGAACTTGAATAACAACATCATCGGGAATAAGATTTTCTTCAATTAATGTACGAGTAAAAATATATTCGGTGTCACTTGCCGCTGGAAATCCAACCTCTATTTCTTTAAAACCCCTGTCGACCAGAAATTTAAAAAATCTAATTTTCTGGTCTAAATTCATAGGTTTTTCGAGTGCCTGATTTCCATCACGAAGGTCAACACTACACCAAATGGGAGCTTTAGTAATTACATTTGACGGCCATTTTCTGTTTGGCATATTCATAGCCGGATAAGGCTTATATCTTTTAAAATTCATCATAATTATCAATCCTCCAAAGTTATATCAATGTATAAACATAATATTTCATAGTAGACTCGTTCAATAACCTAATCGATACTTATGGAAGTTATTAAGCAGGTCTAATATACCAAGGCGTAAGCCGGCAATTTTTTTATACGCCTGTGTACATAAAAAAACCTTTCATCTCAAACAAAGAGACGAAAGGTAAAAATCCTCACGCGGTACCACTCTAATTCGCTTATAAAAACAAGCGCACTCATTCATAAAGGCACAAGTAAAATTAAACTGATGCCCCGTCAAATATAACGGCAGACTTCCGTCACCACCTACTAAATTTTCAGCGTGCCACTCAAAGGTGAGTTCAGTTCTTTTCAATTACTGTCTTACACCAACCGACAGCTCTCTTAAAATATCCAAAAACTTACTATTCCTCATCACAGTGTTTAAAATGATATGAGTTATGATATCACAAAAA
>CATJCJ010000257.1 GCA_949738935.1 uncultured Eubacteriales bacterium
ATATATGGGTAGCTACAGTGCCACCCGAAGCTATGGATAAGTCAGAATATCTTTTCACTAAACTTGGAGCTATGGGTGATTACGCTTTTAAGTTTGGCGGCTTTGCACAAATGATGACAGGTGAAACGCGTATAGATTTAATCGCTTTGCAGTTAAAGCAATTCGCAATCCAGGCGAAAAGCTTCTTTGAGTGGTTAGAAGGAATAGATGACAGAGAAATAAACAAGATGGAAATGCTCTTAGTAAGTTTAGGAAATGCCGCTTCTGCCGAAGCATTTCAATCAGGAGGCATAAAACAATTATTTACAGGTACAGCTGAAATTGGAGATTTTGGGGAAGATTTGGGCGAATTTGCAAGCGAAGAAAATGCTCCTAAGTTTTTTGCTTGGATAGAAGGTATAGACGATTCAGTAATAGAGAAAGTCGGAGTACTTTTTGGAGCGTTAAGCAGCGCCGCAAATGCTTGTCCCGATTCAGGCGGACTTGCACAGTTATTTACAGGTTCAAAGGATTTGGGAAGTTTTGGTGTACAATTAGCTGCTTTTGCTAATACTGAGGGGATAAACAATTTTTTTGATTTGATAGATGATTATTCAGACACTATACCTTTAATCGCAAAATTTTTTGAAACATTATACTTTATAGGAACTAATTTTTTTGGTGATAACGGGGTTATAGCCACTTTTGAAAATAATTCTTCAGCAAATATTTCACAAGTAGGCGTTATGCTCGGAACGTTTGTTACAGGGACAGCAGGTTTTTTTAAATTTATTAACGGTAATACTATAACAGATAAATCATTAAATAAAACTGAAAAGCTTTTTAAAGTATTCGGAAAACTTAAAGATTTAGCTTCTATTAATAGCAAATTGTCAGGGTTAGGTGATAAAGGTACTGAACTTACAAATTTTATAAACAATGCGAATGGTTTCTTTATTACTGCAAAAGATTTAGACACAAGCGGAGTTGAAAAAGTAAAAAATGCCCTGAAAGATTTATTTTCCATATCAGAAAGTATTGATATAGAGGGTTTAAAAAACATAGTTGCTGTACTTAGTGATTTAAGTACCACTTCTTCAAAGTTAGGTACAGATGTTGAAACTCTTGCTAAAACAGTCGAAATTTCCTTCAATAAAATGGTTACCGATTGTACTAAGTCTATTGGAGATATGAAAAGAGAAGTTGTAAATGGTTTAGGTTCCTTAAAAACCTCTGTTGAAACACAAATGAATAGTATTGTTTCATCAATAACAAGCAAATTTAACAACTTAAAAACTAATGCTAAAACATATGGCGCAAATATGATAAGTGCTTTCATAGATGGTATAAGAAGTAAAATAAATGAGTTGACAAATGTAATAAGTAACGAGGTAATGACTCCAGTAAAAGACCATATAGGATTTAACTCACCCTCAAAAAAAGGGGAGGGACGCCATATAGTTGAATGGGGTTACAATATGATTTCAGGATTTACTGATGGTGTTAGTTCTGCTTATAGTCTTTTAGAGGACACACTTAAAAACTGTATAACAAATCCTGTTAATAAGGTTGTTAGTTCTGCCAATAAAGCTGAAATTTTAGCAAAGGTAAATAGAACTAATCAACCTTTACGAAATGCGAATAGTTTTGTACCTGTTCCTTCCACTTCTCAAATTAATAACAATAATTCAAGTGAGGTAAGAGAGAATGTATCAGACAACAGGGTTATATTCTCTGAAGGTAGTATTATAATACAATGCAATAATGCCTCTTCAACTTCTGAATTGGAGAGTATGGCTGAAAAACTTATGAAAATTATTGAGAGAAAAAAACGTATAAAGGGTTTAGCAGTAAGACCTAATTAATAAGGTGGTGTAAGTTATGATATTTGATGACAATATAGTTAAAGGTGTGGTGACTACTTATGAGCATACACATAAGACACACGGCAGCTATGTAACAAGAGGTTATATGAAAAATAACCAAACAGGAGTCGTGACTGATTTTCAGTATAACCCAGAGTCTTTTAAATATTCAAGAGGGGCTACTTATGGGGATATTGTCGCTCCTGGTATTTCTTACCCCATTACTCAATTTTGTAACGGCAATATTAGGTCATTTTCTGTTGAATTGTTTTTTTGTGATGACCCTTGTACTGGTCTTATTCGCCAAAAGATGACCGAGATAGGAAAATTTTTACCACCAGAAAAGAATATAAGGGATTATGTAAGACCTCCTACAATGACGTTTGTTTTTGGTTATTTTATAAGGGAATGTGTGTTAGAGGACTTAGATATTTCTATTGAAGCTTTTGACATAAACCTTGAACCAACAATGGCACGATTTACAATGCAATTAAGACAGGTAGGTGTTTAATATGTCTATTTATTCAGGAAGTAGATATTCAACTTCTATAGTTTATAATAACAGCGAACAGGAAACACTTATTGAGCCGAGGAAAAAGATAAAATTCAATATGGAAAGTGCTACGCAATATACTGTAAAGCAAGGTGACACAATAGACGGGATAGCCTATCAAATTTATGGTAATGCTCAATTATGGTGGGCGATTATGGACAGTAACAAATATACAAATGAGCTTGAAATAAGTATAGGTGATGTTCTTAATATACCACCTTATGAAGAGGTGGTGCGATACAGTGAGTAACAGTAATACAGACGGGAGAGTATTAGGATTTTATTTTGAGGTGTATATAAACAATGCTGAAATTGACTTTACAAGGAAACAGTGTATTACATCTATTAAAATTACAGAACAGGAGGCAGGTTCTGATGAAATGTCCTTATCTATTTCGGACCCTGACCTATTATATATAAAGGACGACATTTATAAAAAAGACAATCCTATCCGAGTCATTTTAGGGTGGAAAGAAGATACATATACTTCTGAATTTGTTGGTTATATATCTGCCGTTGATATTGAGTTTAGTACATCAGGAGCAAATATAACAGTTAATTGTATTGACCGCATTTCTCACTTAATGAATAAGACCAAAAAAACGAGGTCTTGGGATAATGTTACTACTGCTGATGTAATAGAGAAAATTGCAAAAGAATATGGTCTAAAAGTTATTAAACAGTCAGGATATTCTTTTCAGAAACAGGACAGTCTTTCACAGTCAGACCAAACAGATATTGAGTTTTTGGAAGG
>CATJCJ010000258.1 GCA_949738935.1 uncultured Eubacteriales bacterium
CCATATCCTTTCACACTCACCTGTCCCCCCGGGGATATCGTCGCCACCTTCGGTGAGCTGCTTTTGTATGTCAGCTCCCCGTCACCTTCTGCAACAGCCAACAATATAAATGGCTTGCTTCCATACGTCTTTGTCAGTGACTTTGCGTAGATACTCTGCGGAATTTTCTCTTCCGCTTCCACTTGATTCGTCCCGGGTGATGCTCCCGGGTTCACACTGGTATTCGGTCTCGCCGCAGCGGTTCCCCCACTGCTCCCCGGTCGTTTGGTCGGCGTAATTGTCGGGTTCGGTGTCGCTGTCGGCCTTGGTGTTGCTGTCGGATTTGGTGTCGCTGTCGGTTTCGCTGTTACTGTCGGTCTTGGTGTTGCTATCGGTCTTGGTGTTGCTGTCGGATTTGGTGTCGCTGTCGGTTTCGCTGTTGCTGTCGGTTTCGCTGTTTCCTTAAGACTCCAATGCGCATAAAGCGACAAGTTAGATGTAATTACAGTATCCACGGTAAGCTTTGTACCACCATCAGGAGCAGTATACCACCCCAAGAAACTATATCCCTCTCTTGTTAAAACAGGTAGATCATCTAATTCCATTTTAGGATTAGACCATATCGCATATAATGTAGCAGCATAATCTCTTGTATAAAATGCTCCAGGCATATATAGGCTTCCTATCCCTGTGGGCGAAGTATTCCAACTATTAAAAGTGCATGCCTTTTCCCGACTTAATACCATTGCATCATAACCTGTTGTGTAGTTTAATGTATAAGATTTTGATGGTGTATCTGTAGATAATTGCAAATTTACCCCCTCTGTTTTCGTTTGAGATAAGGGAGCATTAATCCCACCATTCGCATTATATGATATCTTATATGTATTTTTTACGGGTTCTGTAACCGTCACGAAAATCGTTTTACTATCAAAAACCGTACCATCCGACTTGACAAATGTCACTGTTAATGTTGATGAACCTGCTGATTTTGCTGTAATTTTTAAATCACATTTTTCATTACCGTTATACCACTCTCCCCATGAAGTTGATACAACAGAAGTATTTGAATTCGATATCGATAAATGGTAAGTATAATCAAAGACATCGCCCCCTACCGTACAGGTAACAGTTTGGGATTTTGCATTTTGTGTATGCAAGGAAAGATTGGATTGGCTCAATGATAATTTAGGGGTTTTATCATTTTGATACCAGTCTACTCCGCACTCAGCAGTAATCGAACCCGTTACATAGACCTTTCCTGTAAATCGGCCAACTGCATTATTCTTGATAGAAATCCAATTACTGTTACTATTATTATATGTACACTTATTAACCATTTCATTTGTCGGTGAATATTGATACATTGTTACCTCGTAATTACTATGGCTATTGCTAATTCTATTCCCTGATGAGTCAAGTAATTCATAACATAAATAAACCCATTTTGATTGAAAAAATCTGTCAGGAACATCACCCATAGGTGTTTCAGACACCCAAACATGCAGTCTAATCTCCTCTGCACTTGCTCGCTGAACATTAAAACCACTCAACGCACCCATAATACAAAACACAAATAAAAAACAAATAAACACAGGTTTTAACCTATTTATCATAAATACACGCCTCCAGCTTTATATATTCTGAGTTTTGAAGTGAGCATGTAAAAATAATCCAGCTATCCTCAGAACCCATCCCGTCAGTCCATCGCTGCACAATAAAAAGATATCTTCCTCATTCTGCCTTGCCGTTGCGGCATCTGTCATGGCACATATCTTAAACTGTTTCATCACTTTACCTTCACTGCTTTCACTTTGCTCCAATTACCATAGTACCTCGTTTTTCCCGCTTTTCGGTAGGCACGGATTTTCACATAATAGGTCTGTTTGCTCCGCAAACCAAAAAGCGTAAATTTCTTCTTTGACTTTCCATAGC
>CATJCJ010000259.1 GCA_949738935.1 uncultured Eubacteriales bacterium
AAATCTGGATTTAAAGTTCTGCCGGTTTACCGGCAAAGCGGTAATCATCGTCACATGCCAGCCATTTTTCTGAAAGCCCTCTGCAAACAGCCTGTGATATTTCTGCGCCTGCTGACCCGGCTTTTTTCTTACAGACGCAAACAAATGCCTGTACATCCTTACCGAACAAGCGCAGGAAGCGTAAATAATTTGTCTCATATTATTTTCCCCTTTATATATCCTGCAAGTTCTTTTACAGAAGCAGCCAAAATACTTTTCCTGTACTTTGGGTCTATCATCTGCACGATCCGGTATAGTTCGAAAAGCTCCCGCACTTTACCTCGCTTCACGCAATATCTGAAATATTCCGCAATTCTTCCTCCAAGATACCTGCGCAGATCGTGTGGCTTGGCAAAGTATCTGCAAACCGCCCGGAAAACCTGTATGTTATGAAACAGCTTCTGCTTCAAACCGAATATACTGTTATAATTGCTGGCATCCTTGCGTGTCTGATATCTGTGATTCTGAAAAACATCCTCAAATATGTAAATCTTCCCTGCCTCAAAAAGCCATAGCATGACCAAGATATCCCCTACAAAGGGACTCTCCTCCCTCGCGCGGTTCCAGTTTGGCTCCCGCATATATTCCGAACGGTACATCAGCGTATTCGAACCAATATTTGCATCTGGAATATGCAGAAACTCCCACTCATCGGCATCCCTTCCGGCAAATTCTTTTGATGGCTTTTGCGTGTCTGCCACTCCCCCGGCATCATTAAAGTAGTGCGTGACCCCTGCAACGGCACTATACTGCGGGTGGCTCTGCAAAAAATCGTACTGCTTTTGTAGCTTATCTGCATCCGGCCAGTAATCATCCCCTTCGCAGCCTGCCAGATACGTTCCGTTAGCCAGCGGATATAAAAAGACTTCCGGAATGCACACGCCCTTTGAATACTGATTTTCTTCCTGCAAAATGACCCGGATCTTATCCGGATAACGGTCTGCATATTCCCGGATAACCTCCGCGGTCCCGTCCGTGGAAGCATCATCGTGTATCAGTATTTCAAATGGGAAATTTGTCCTCTGACCAAGAAACGAATCGATTGTCTGTTCAATGTAAGGTCTATGATTGTATGTTATACATAGAACCGATACCACAATTTCGCGGTTTTTCCCAATATGATCGATCATCATC
>CATJCJ010000260.1 GCA_949738935.1 uncultured Eubacteriales bacterium
CTATCATATGGAAAGAGTCCATGCTTGACATGGAAGGGTGCCATATTATAGATTTAGAATTTCTATGAAAATTAGCTTGAACGATAAACTTTTTATTTTGACTTATTTGTTGTAAAATTATATAAATGAAAAAGGGATTTTAAGGAACGTTCCCCTAATCCCCGTCTTCCAAATCATCTCCAATCTTCTAAGTTTCGTTTAATAGCACCAAACAAGTTAGCACGAATCATAGGAATATTTTTGGTTAAAGAAATAATTAATTGTTTCATGTCTTCTCTTTTTGAAGTTCCATCCATTGGGCATACCTTAGGCATTACTTGAAAATCGTTTTTTCGAATAAATCTTCGAATATCCTTTTCAGGAGTATAAACAAGAGGTCTAATTAAGGTTATCTTTGAACGATCCATATAGCTAACTGGTGAAAAGGTGCTGATATTTCCAGTATAGAATAAATTTAATAAAAAAGTTTCAAGGACATCGTCCTGATTATGTCCTAAGGAAATCTTGTTACATCCTTCTCGAATGGCAATGGAATTGATAACTCCTCTACGTAAGTTGGCGCATAGAGAACAAGGATTTTTTTCTTTTCTAATATCAAATACAATTTCTTTGGCATGACTATTTTCCATAAATAAAGGAACATCTACATCATCACAAATTTTTTGTAAAAAATGTGTATCAAAATATTCAAATCCAGGATTAACACTAATTGCCATTATTTCAAATTTTTTTGGATAAAATCTCTGTAATGCTTTTAAGGCGTATAACATGGTAATGGAATCTTTTCCTCCAGATAAGCATACAGCAATTTTATCTCCTTCCTCTATCATTTTATATTCTTCAATTGCTTTTCTCATATGACTTAATATTCGTTGCATTTTTATCACCATTTTTATTATAACAGATGTGTCAAGTCACCCATTTACAAAATAAATAAAAGCTGTTATAATATGGTATATGATGATATGTGCTTATAGCTCAACAGGATAGAGCACCCGCCTCCTAAGCAAAAAATATAAAAGCATATAGCCCTTGCTACATGCTGAATGTAAGATATTATTAATTTTTTTGACAACTATTTTGACAACTTTTTAAACAATAATTGTTTAAAGTTTCATCAACATTTTCTCTTTCTTCATCTAAATGTGTATAGATATTGTAAACCATATCTGCGCTAGAATGTCCCATTAATTCTTGTGCTTTTTTTATTTTTATTCCAGCATAATACAACATAGTGCAATATGAATGTCTAAGTTGATGATTTGAAAAATGAATTTTATTCTCTTCTGATAATTTAAAATTATTGTCTTTTTCTTTTTGTTCTTTTTCATATTGCTTATTGATAGCATTTAAAAAAGAATTAAGCATCCATCTGACAGTTATTTTTGTTAACATTCCTCCATCGCTTTGTTTAACAAAAAGAAGTTTTTGATTTTTATTTTTACAATCTTCGATATGTTCTTCTAGTTCTTTATAAATAATATTTAAAATCGGAACTTTTCTATTTTTCTTATTTTTAGTTGTTTTTAAGTTAGGCTGATTCTTTTCAAAATAAGTAGCTTTGTTGATAATTATTCTTTTATTTACTAAATCTATGTCGTTTATTGTTAGCGGAATTATTTCTTCTGTTCTTAAACCAGTGTATCTCAAAATTAAAAAAAATAAACCATATTTGTGTTTTTTTGCAACATTTAATAAAAGTGCATCTTCATAAGTTGAAAGTGGCTGCTTTTCTATTTTTGTGTATTTTATAGATTTAATATTAAATG
This sequence comes from uncultured Eubacteriales bacterium, assembly GCA_949738935.1. Classification (GTDB taxonomy): domain Bacteria; phylum Bacillota; class Clostridia; order Lachnospirales; family CAG-274; genus MGBC114079. The sequence goes on from CATJCJ010000260.1 coordinate 1,770, forward strand.
CAACATTTTTTTGAATAATGTCATTTTCGATTGCATCATTCAAGATACGTTTTATAGTTGTTATTGTTCTATTACAACTAGAAGTTAAACCTTCAGAAATCATATTTTTTTGCAATTCTTTTATATTTATAACTTTCAAGTTTTTTAGTTTAATATTTCCTAAACTTGGATAGATATGATTATCTAATAGAATCCTGATATTTTTTCTTGTGTTGTATTCTTTTTGCGATATATTTACATCATACCATTTTTCAGCCCATTGTTTTAACGTTATTTTGTCATTATCTATATTCATGCCACTATAAGATAAATATTTCAATTCTATACATTGTCTCTCTAAATCTTTAGGATTATCAGAATATAAATATTTAGGTTTTCCGTTTATAGTGACTTTCTTCATTAGTCTGCCATCTTTTCTAATTGTATAAGTAAACATTCAATACATCTCCATATTTATTAATATAAAACTGTATGCAATTTCGCATATATTCTTCTGTAACTTCAAAATAATCTGCTAGACTATAAAGATTATCAATTCCGCTTTAAAATTGCTGATTTTAAATTTTCGAAAGGAATAAGAACAAAATAACTCCACTTTTTTGCCCTGTATTCTTGTTTATCTATTAAAACTTTGTCATTAGAAGAAGCGGGATAAGTTGCGTCCATGTAATAATGCCCGTAATTCTTCTGCTAATGTACATTTCTCATCTATGTAAGTCCCTAATCTATTATAATTTAAAGCGATAGTATTTATATTGTTATAATTCATATACATTCCATTAACATCCTCTATTTGCCAATCATATATTTTTATATTTTCTTTTTCGGCAATATTGTATAAAGAAGTTAATTCCATTATTTATTTTCTCCTTGATTTTGATTTTTAACAAATATAGCAAAATCACGTATTTGTTTCTTTTGCGTTTCTGTTAGTTTTTCGTAATCTTTTTTAGACATACCAATCATAGCTTCGTTCAACACATCATCTATTTGCTCACCAGGATTTCTTATGTCTGTTTTTCCCAGCAAGTAGTCTATCGACACTTTAAAAAAGTCAGCAAATTTTAAAGTTAGTTCATTGTTTGGTTCTCTTAAATTTCTTTCATACATCCCAATTGCACTAGGAGATACGGACAGTTGTTTTGCTAGTTCATCTTGTTTTAATCCTAATTCTTCTCTTAATATTTTTATTCTTTTTCCAATCATAAAAACCTCCTCGATACGTTTTGAATTATACCACACAAAACGTGAAAAGTAAACATAACAACACAATATGTGAAAAAAAATATATTTTTTTTGAAAAAGTACTTGACAAACCACAAAATGTGTTATAACATAAAAACACAAAACGTGAGGGGGTGCTAAAAATGGAATCGTTAAAAGATTTTAGAAATTCTCTAAATCTTACAATTCAAGAGTTTGCGGATTCAATAAAAGTTTCGAAGTCCTTGTATGAAAAAGTTGAAAGCGGAGACAGAAAACCAAGCAGAGAATTTACTACAAAACTAAAGAAGAAATATCCACAATTTGATGTAAATATTTTTTTTATAGAATAAAAACACAAAATGTGAAAAAAGGAGGAGGTAAAATGCCAGCAACAAAATTACAAGAAAGAGCAAGAAAAAAATATGTATCTGTAAGAGACTTTCAAAAGCAGTACTCTTTAAGTAGGTCACAAGCTTATAAAATTTTAGCAATGCCAGAAATGCAAGAAGTGAAAATGAAAGCAGGAGAAAAGCTGATAAGAATCGATTTAGATAGAGCTTTTGAAATAATGCAACAAATTTTTTAGAAAGAAGGTGAAACAAATGAAAAAAACTAAGAAGAAACTAAAAACAACATTAGCAAATATGCTGTTGTACACAATTGTGTGGGGAATGTGGACAAGCTTTATAATTTTTGGATTTACGCAAAATACAATTTATTAGGAGGAAGAGATGGATATTTACAATTATTTAAAAGACGAATTAAAAAGATTCAACAGAATGAATGATTTATTAGAGAAGAAAATTAACAAAAATGAAGCAATAAGCAATGAGCCTGAACAGATAATATGCAATGTTATAGCTATGTGCGAAATAGCTACAACAATTTACAAATATAATTAGACATAACATTATTTGCTTATGTTTTCATAAATAGAATTGTATATTTCATATGGTAAAGTTTTGCATTGCTCTACGGAATTATAATTTAAACCATCTAAAACTTTAAGCGTAATTTGTAAAGCGATTTCTTTATCAGTCATAGTATCACCACCTTTCTGTGGTGTTCAGGCTCAAAAGAATTATACATTAATTTACAATATTTTACAAGAAAGGAGATGAAAAGAGATGTTTAACAGATTTAAAAAAGAAAATTTAGCAGTAAATGAAGTAAATCAAAAATTAGATAAAGAACTTCAAGAAAACAAACAAAAAGAGATTAATTTCTTAAACAATATAGTGAGAGAAATGTTAAATTTACAAGAAATAAACAGCTTAGGAGTATCAGAAGAAGATAAAAACAAACATAGAAACATTATTATAAATGCTTTAGTAGAGAACTGTTTAGACAAAATAAATGAGCTATCTAACAAGTTTGGAAGTGGTAGATAACTCAAACAAAAAATACATATATAAACATATGATTTCTCTAGTATTATATCAAATATTTTTAGAGAAATCAAGGAAGGAAATGGAAATGAACTTAGGAATAGTAAGAAAAATGGACGAACTCGGAAGAATAGTAATTCCAAAAAAATTGAGAGATAAATACGACTTAGAAGAGGGAACAGAAATAGAAATTTTTGCAAAAGATGATGAAATTATTTTGCATAAATATAAAGATACATTTTGTCCAAAATGCCTAACAAGGTGTGAACACACAGACATTTATTGCAGAAATTGCGGATTGAAGTTTACAGACACAAAAATGTATGTAAAAAACATGAAAGAAGAGCAAAAAAATGATTGTTAAAGACTTAAGTAATAGCTATAATCCATATCCGAAAAATCGGTCAAAAAGTTGAAATGAATATAGAGAAAAATAAAATAGCAAAGAGTACTAAAAAAGCAACAAAGAAGAGACAAAAAACAAAGAAAAAAATGAACAAAAAAGAATTAAAAACAGACTTTTGTATTATGCCAAAAAGCACAAAATATAGTACGGTACGAACTAAAAAATACAACGAAAGACACGAAGTATTTTTCTCTAGAGCATACAGAAACAAAAGCATAAAAGACGGACTGATAGTATTTTTAACAGAAGAAGACCATCGCGGAACAAACGGAGTGCATGGAAAAAATGGGAATAAGTTAAACAGATATCTAAAAAGAACAGCGCAAAAAGCGTGGATAAGCTATTACAAAAAAACAGATGAAGATTTTATAAAAAAATATGGAAAAAATTGTTTATAAAAATATTAAATAGTACATTGAAAATTGAATAGTTTATCAGACGAAACATAGTAATATCAACAATTTTAAAACATAAGAAAAATATTTAAAAAAGTTTTAAAAAAGTATTGACAATTACGTGTCGTAATGATATTATATACGTGTCGAAGGGAGGTGGACAATATGAGTAAATTTCTTATAAGAATTAAAAAGGC
>CATJCJ010000261.1 GCA_949738935.1 uncultured Eubacteriales bacterium
CTTTCGGCGAAACAATGTTTCGCTTAAGAGTTTTTGCCTCGCTTTTTTCAAAAAGCGAGCGAAGTTTGAGGCGGAGCCTCAAGGTCTTTATTAACTTAGCGCGTATGGTCCCATACCCTGCAAGCCCTTTAAAAAGGGCTTGACCCTAAACTTTAATAAGCAAAAACTATTGTTTTTGCCTAAAAATTTATTATTCTTTCGGCGAAACAATGTTTCGCTTAAGAGTTTTTGCCTCGCTTTTTTCAAAAAGCGAGCGAAGTTTGAGGCGGAGCCTCAAGATTTTTTTTCAGTCAGCGCCTATATGCCAGCGCCAATGTTTTTAATCTATTGTATCAGAACATAATAAATTAATCAATAGCCAAAATCTCATCAAGCAATCCCTCAAAAACACCCATAGCGTCCTCAATAGGCTTTGAGACAGACATATCAACACCCGCGATTTTAAGCAAATCAATTGAGTATTTTGATGAACCGCCTTTCAAAAACTCAATATAATTATCAGAACCGTTTTCATTCAATATTTTTCTTGAAAGAGCTATAGCGGCTGAATATCCCGTAGCATATTGATAAACATAAAAAGCGTTGTAAAAATGAGGAATTCTCGACCACTCTCTATCAATCTCCTCGTCAATCACAATATTTTTTCCAAAATATTTAGCATTTAAGTCTCTGTATATTTTACAAAGCCCGTCATATGTCAAAGACTCACCTTTTTCAACAAGGTCGTGAGTTATAAGCTCAAACTCAGCGAACATAGTTTGTCTGAATAAAGTTCCTCTAAACTGCTCAAGGAAATAATTGATTAAATAAGCTTTAGCCTTCTTGTCCGAAGTTGTTTTAAGCAAATACTCCATCAAAAGAGCCTCGTTTACTGTAGAGGCGACCTCAGCGACAAAAATAGTATAATCACCATAGATATAAGGTTGATTAGACCAAGTATAATAACTGTGCATAGCATGCCCCATTTCGTGAACAAGCGTAAACATACTGTTAATATTATCATCATAATTTAAAGACACAAAAGGATGACACCCATAAGCTCCCCAGGCATAAGCCCCGCTTCTCTTCCCCTCATTCTCATATATATCAATCCAGCCGCCGTCAAGCCCCTTTTTAAGCTGCTCAACATATTCTTTTCCCATAGGCTCAAGAGCTTTAACAATAATTTCTTTCGCCTTTTCATAAGGCATTTTTGTATCAGCGTTCTCAACAATAGGAGCATATAAATCGTACATATGCAATTCATCAAGCCCCAACTTTTTCTTTCTTATATCAACATATCTATGCAAAAGCGGCAAAAATTTACTCACCGTCGCGACAAGATTTTTATAAACCTCAACAGGAACATTTGTCGCGAAAAGAGCCGCCTCAAGAGACGAGTTATAGTTTCTTATTCCAGAAAAGAAAACGTCTTTTTTTACAGAAGCGCCATATATAGCGGCAAGAGTATTTTTTTGTTTAAGATATGCTCTGTAACAAGAATCAAAAGCTTGTTTTCTAACTTCTCTGTTTGGTGACTCAAGATAAGAAATATACTTTCCGTGAGTCAAAGGAACAATATTGCCTTTTTCATCTTTTATATCATCAAATTTCAAATCAGCGTTATTTAACATTCCAAAAATATTGTCAGGCGCCTGAGCTATCTCATAGACCCGGGCAAGAATATCTTCTTCTCTGGCGGGAAGAATATGTTCTTTTGAGCGCAGAATATTTTCAATATAATGTCTGTAAATCTGAAGCTCACTACTATCTTCCAAAGCGCTTATTACCATACTTTCAGGAACCTCAAGAATTTCAGGTTCTATAAAAGAACAAGCTGAGGAATACAAAACAATCAAAGTATCCGCTTTTCCACTCATAGCCTGATACTTTGAGTTAGAGCTGTCCTCATTAGAACGAAGATTAGCGTAAACATAAACAGTTTCTGTAATTTGTCCGACAGAATCTCTTGTTTTAAGGCAATCAAATAATATTTTTCCAAAACTATCCGAGTCTTTTAGTGAGCTCAGCTTTCCTTTAAAGCGGGTTATTTTATTTATCTTTTTTGAGGCCTCATCAAAAAGCTCATTCCACTTCTCATCACTTTCACATAAATCATTTATCTTCCATTTAAACTCATCGCTTACTTCTTCTCTCTTTTTTATTTTTTCTAACATAAAAACTCTCCTTTTTTACAATTTTCTGAGCATATTTTAATTTTCAGATACGCTCCAAAAATTTCATCAATAAAGAACATATTTTCGAATGTTGGTAACTTTGTGGATAATGTGGATAACTTAAATTAAGTTGTTACAAAATACCTTTATTTTTTCGAAACTTTGACAGCCAAAAAACATTTTTTTTACATTTTAAAAATTGTGGGTAACTTTGTTAATAACCATATTATTATTTTGTGGGTAATTCTGTGGATAATGTGGATAACATCATTTCACCTACTAAATACACGTCACCCGCACCCATGGTTATTAACAAATCTTGTGGGTTACAATGTGAATATAAAAAATCTCTTGTCTTTTCAAAATTCTCCATATATAGAACATTTTTTCCCCTTTTTTCAATCAGTTCGACAAGATTTTCAGAATGAATGGTACCATCATCCTTTTCTCTGGCAGGGTATATATCAAGAATTATAATATTATCAGCGTCATCAAAAGCCTCAGAAAATTCTTTTAAAAGAAATTTTGTCCTGCTGAAAGTATGCGGTTGAAATACGCACCAAATTTTATTAGCGTTAACAGCTTTAGCGGCTTTTAAAGTAGATTTTATTTCCGTTGGATGATGAGCGTAATCATCAATTACCTTAATATCGTTAAACGACCCTTTATATTCAAATCTCCTGTTTGTACCTTTAAAATTTTCAAGACCTTTAGTTATGCTTTCAACTTTAATACCAAGTTTATAACAAAGAGCCAAAGCTCCAAGAGAATTTGATATATTATGTTCTCCGGGAACAGATAAACAAACGTCACATATTTTCTCACCATTAAAAAAAGCGGTATAACTGCCATATCCCATATCATCAAACTCAATATTCTCAGGATAAAAACCATTTTTATTGGTTTGAGAATATTTAATTACCTCGCAGTCAACATTTTTTAAAACTTTTTCAACATCTAAAATATCATCATTTATCACAAGAAATCCGTCAGCCGGTATAAGCGTGGCAAAATTATTAAAAGATTTGTAAAGTTGCTCCAAAGACTTAAAATAATCAGCGTGGTCATACTCAATATTTAATATTACCCCGCAAAAAGGATTAAATTTCAAAAAGCTGTCACAGTACTCACAGCTTTCAACAACAAAATACCTGTTATCACCAATTCTAAAATTCCCCCCTATAGACGGCAAAACTCCGCCAACTGTCACGGCGGGATTATCATTATTTTGAAGAAGAATCTCCGTAATCATAGAAGTTGTTGTTGTTTTTCCATGAGTTCCCGCGACAGATATAGGATATTTATAATTTTTCATCATACTTCCAAGAAGCTCAGCCCTGTCAATTATATTTATCCCAAGCTTTTTAGCGGCAAGTATCTCAGGATTATCATTTTTCAAAGCTGCGGTATACACAAAAAGGTCAGCGTCAGAAGGAACATTTTGAGCTCTTTGCCCAATATGTACCTTTATTCCAAATTCCTCAAGGCGCCTTGTCATATCAGACTCAACATTATCAGAACCTTCAATTATATGATTATCATTAAGCAATATCTCAGCCAGACCGGACATACTAATTCCTCCGATACCGGCAAAATATATTTTTTTACAATCCTTTAAATTCATTTTCTTCCCTCTATTCCATTAAGACTATAGACTTTCTCGCCCAATACGAGTTAAATTAAAACCTTGGGACGCTGTCCCATATGCGCTAAGTTAAAACCTTGGGACGCTGTCCCATACCCTGCAAGCCCTTTGAAAAGGGCTTGACCCTAAACTTTAATAAGCAAAAACTATCGTTTTTGTATGAAAATTTATTATTCTTTCGGCGAAACGTAGTTTCGCTTAAAAGTTTTTGCCTCGCTTTTTTCAAAAAGCGAGCGGAGTTTGAGGCGGAGCCTCAAGGTTTTTGTTAACTTAGTGCATATGTGGCAGCGCCTCAAAGTTTTTGTTACTCTGATGCGTATAGACTTCCGCCCACACCAATAAGTATACTATATTCTTATTTTTTTTAAACCCCTTTTAGAAAAAAATTTAATATAATATATTTTAAATAATCTCTTAAACTCCGTCTACAAGTAAATATACAAAAAAATCAGTGAAAATAACATCATTACGCTCCAAAATGATTTTATTTTCGCTGATTTTTTGTGTATATTTTGTTTTTAGACAGGTTTTAAGCGTAACACTATTATTTTTACTGATTTCTTGGATATTTAAATGTAATTACTATAGTTTCCTATGGAATAACGTGCCATTTAGCTTTTGTATTTAATATTTCCTCACTTTCATCGAGAAATCTGTTCATCAAATGAAAATCAACATACATATAATCAATTCCCGCATAATTATCAATACTTATCGGAACAATCATTTGTCCTTTCTCATTTATAAACGGAGCCCCAAATTCATCACCAAAATCACACATTTTTCCGTCCTTTAAAAATAATTTTTTTCCGGCGGTAATTATATATTCTGAATTATCATATTCAAATTTAGCCGATTTTTCTTTATAATTATACTCAATATCCAAACCAAGCCCATCACAAAATTCCTTTAACGGAATCCAAAAAAGTCCATCTTTAAAATAAGAATTAATTATAAACGGTTTCATACTATCATCAATATCAGCCGAAGTAAACTCTGATAAATTGTCCACAGGATACTCAATATCATTTATAATTATACTTTTAATTTCGTTAGGCTGAATAATTTTTCTAGCCCACGCATAAATATGATATTTCTCAATTCTTTTCTCATCAACCCCATAAACAGCTGAATCATATAAACTTCCGCTGACCTCATACAATTGATTAAATGTTTTAATATCACCGTTTTTCATTCTGAAATACAAATACTTTCCGTCCCATTCACAAAAGTCACAGTCATCATCTCTTTTTAACTTAGGATAACTAAAAACTATTGATATAGGACTATACTCAACTGTCATATCGTCAATCTCTATAATCTTTGTTTCCATATTATAATCCATAGGAATAGTAATTTTAGGAGAATTTTTTATTTTATCTGTAGTCAAATAAAAATCAATTTTTTCTTCATTAACAATACTGTCACTGTCAAGAACAAAGTATTTTTTATTTTTTGTATCAAATCCACCCATGTCAAGCGTACCTGTACCACGGCTACTGATATTCGCCTTATTATAATCCGATGGGTTAATACTTATGGTATTCATATCAAAAAAGGTTGAATTACCCCTCTCGTCAACGGCATTAAGCTCATCAACAGCGTCTTTCGTTTTTGCCTCAAAAGAACATATAATCATTATATGTCCTTTAGCGACTAAATATTGTTCCAATGTAAGAATAAAACGCTCGTCCTCAACACTTTTTTTATCTGTTTTCAAAAAATCAGAAAGATAAGATGTATCTCCCTCAAATACAAAACCAAAATACTCATTATTCATAGCCGCGACACTAATTGAAATTATAACAGTCATAACAGTAATAATCATCATAGCGGCAGTTCCTTTTATTTTAGCCTTTTTATCAGCTATAAGAGTTAATCGTTTTTTCATACCATTTTTACCTCCAAAAAATGTTGTTGTCATATATGACTTTTTTTGCGCTTCAGTTTTAAGAAATTTAATGAGCATATCACCATAAAAAATTTTCTCATCGTATTCTAAACCCTCAATAGTCTTCTCATCACATGAAGTTTCACCATCAATTTCAATAGCCCCCGCCATCAAATAAGCAACAGGGTTAAACCAGTGTAAAGAAATAAAAATTAAAGTTATCAGCTGATATAATATATCTTTTCTTTTTAAATGAAAAAGTTCATGTCTTAATATAAATCCAATCTCATAATCAGTATAATTTAAAGACGGCAAAACAATCTCAGGATGAAACAAACCAATAAGCATAGGCGTATCAACAACGCCTGACACTCTTATTTGTAAATTCTTTGATATATTAAGTTTTTCTTTCTCTTCCTCCAATATATTATAAATGCTCATATCATCTAATTTTACGGAAACGCGTTTTATAGCTCTTTTATAATAAACATATCTTTTAAAATGCAGAATAAAATAAATAAAAACTCCAAATAACCAGATAATAGCTAATACCATAACCACATCAATTTTTTTAACTGTGTTTTTTATTTCAGATATCTCAAATTCACCATTTTTATCATTACTTTCGCTATTATGATATATAAATTCCTCATTAGCTGTATATGAGGAAACATTTTTATCATACCGCTCACTTACACCAAAAATCTTATTTCCAATATCATTTATAGTATGATTAATATTAATTTCATATTTAACACCCATACTTTCAAATGGAATCAAAAACACAATCATTACAACAAGCCATGAATAATATCTAAAACCCGCTGTATATCGTTTGGTAATCGGCTTTGTCAATATAAAAAGCAAAAATATGACTACTGATAATTTAAATGAGGAAAAAACATTTTTCATAAATATTTCCTTTATAATCTCAATCATTTTCTTTTTTCCTTAAACATTTTCTCAAGCTCCAAAACATCACTCTCACTTATTTGATTGCTGTTAAACAGAGCTTTCATCAACCCAACAACAGAATTTCCATGAATTTTTTTCAAAAATCGCCTGCTTTCATACTCAATATAGTCCCTTTCCGCTATAATCGGAGTATAAATATATTCCTTTCCCTTTTTACCTTTTTCCAAATATCCCTTAGCGATAAGACGATTCAACAAAGACTGTATTGTCTGCTGTGTCCAAACATTATCCGTTTCAATATCAATCAATTTTCTCACCTCGCCTGTTGAAATAGGATAATTACTGTGCCAAATAACTTTCATAATCTCAAGTTCCGAATCCGGAAGTTTTTTAAAAGAATTCCTCATTAAAATAATCACCTCACATTATAACGACAACTGTCGTATTATAATTTTATCATATACTACATTTGTCGTATTGTCAATACCTATAAAAACACATAAAAATTAATAAAAATCACATAAAACAAAGATAATAATATCAAATATTTGGCTATTTTGACATATTTTTAAATATATTTGGCAAATTTTTAAAAAAAACTATTGTACATTTACACAGAAATATGATACAATATTAGTTATAAAATATACAGTATTTAATTAATTGATTTATCGTGATTTAATTTCTAAAAACAAATTGATTAATTTACTGATTTTATTATATGTAAAGCTATAGCAACACATAAATTTAATTATGCTTTTACCTATGTGGCTTCAATCATTATATTATAACAATGCGCAAAATTAAATTTACTATAATAAAATTGAATTATATTATAATATTTTCATATTAATTTTAGTTATTAAATTTGTTTTTTTGAATATAATTATAATGATTGTTGTTATTAAAAATTATCCACAAAAATAAATTCTTGACAGGAGGTTTGTTTTATGCGAAAAAAAGAAATGCTGGCTATGCTTTTGGCAGGCGGACAAGGAAGTAGATTAGGCGTCTTGACAAGTAAAAACGCAAAGCCCGCGGTTACTTTTGGAGGTAAATATAAAATAATTGATTTTCCCATGAGTAACTGTGTTAATTCAGGCGTTGATACGGTTGGCGTACTCACACAGTATCAGCCGCTCAGCTTAAATCAACATATAGGAATAGGTATTCCTTGGGACCTTGACAGAAAAAACGGAGGCGTCACAATTCTCGCGCCCCACGTTAAAGGCGGTGAACAGGGAGACTGGTATTCAGGAACAGCGAACGCTATTTTCCAAAATATCAGTTATATAGACGCCAATGACCCCGAATATGTTATAATATTATCCGGAGATCACATATACAAAATGGACTACTCAAAAATGCTTGACTTCCATAAAAAGAACAACTGTGACGTAACTATAGCTGTTTTGGAAGTAACAATGGAAGAAGCGAGCCGTTTTGGAATTATGAACGCTGATGAAAATGATAAAATTTATGAGTTTGAGGAAAAACCAGAACATCCGAAGAGTAATCTCGCGTCAATGGGAATATACATATTCACATGGGACGAGTTAAGAAAAGCTCTTGTTGAGGACAGCAATATTCATCCTGACAGTGATTTTGGAAAACACATTATTCCAGCAATGTTAAACAGGGGCAAATCACTTTACGCGTATCGCTTTAAAGATTATTGGAAAGACGTTGGAACAATTGAGTCATATTGGGCTGCTAATATGGAACTTATAAGAGCTCTTCCCGAGTTTAACCTTTATGAGGATTTTTGGAAAATTTACACAAACAGTGACCATCAGCCTCCGCTGTACACATCATCTGACGCTGTTGTAAAAAGAAGTCTTATATCAGAAGGCTGCGAAATCTATGGTACTGTTGAAAACTCCGTTATAAGCACAGATGTTATTATTGAGGAAGGAGCTGTTGTAAAAGACTCAATAATTATGGCGGGCTGTATTGTAAAAAAGAACTCCCTTGTAGACCGTTGTATTATTGACGAAAATACAGTTGTCGGTGAGAATGTCAAAATGGGTATTGGCGAAAATATCCCAAATGAGGCAAAACCAAAAATCTATAACACAGGCATAACAGTAATCGGAAGCGATTCCATAATTCCCGATAATGTTGAAATCGGAAAAAATTGTGTTGTCTTTGGAAAATCAACAACCGATATGTATAAAAACAACAAGCTTGAAAGCGGACAGACTATTGATATTGGAGGGATTGAAGTATGAAAGCACTTGGTATTATTTTAGCGGGCGGTCAAAGTGATGAAAGATTAAAAGACCTCTGTAGTGTCAGAGCGGTATCCGCGATGCCTGTGGGCGCGTCTTACAGAGCAATTGACTTTACTTTGAGCAATATGGCAAATTCTAATATAAAAAAAGTAGCCGTAATCACTCAATTCAATTCCCGTTCTCTCCATGACCATTTATCTTCCGCGAAATGGTGGGATTTGGGAAGAAAACAGGGAGGACTTTTTGTTTTTTCTCCTTTTATAACAAACGACAATTCTTTTTGGTTTAGAGGAACCGCTGATTCTATCTATCAAAACATCAGTTTCCTAACAAAGAGCAATGAGACATATGTTGTTATCGCCTCAGGAGACGCCATTTATAAAATGGATTATTATGATGTTATTAAATATCATATTGAAAAAGACGCGGATATCACTATAATGTGTAAAGATATGGCAAACTCCGACAAAGATGTTCATGACTTCGGAGTTATGCAGCTTGATTCTGACAATCGAATGACAGACTTTGAGGAAAAACCTGTAGACCCGCAAAACACAATCGCTTCACTGGGAATTTATGTCATAAAGAGGACTCTGCTTATCAAACTTCTTGAGACAGTTGTCTCAGAAGCAAGATATGATATTGTTAAAGATATTATTATAAGATACAGAAGAAAACTCAAAATATATGGTTATATATATGACGGTTATTGGAACACTCTTAATAATATCAAAGCGTATGTAAACGTAAATATGGACTTTCTCAAAAAAGATATAAGAAACTTATTTCTTACAGACGGAGCCCACATTGAGTCAAAGCCAAAAGATGAACCCCCGGCAAAATATAATTCGGGGGCTGAAGCGAAAGACACTCTTGTTGGAAGCGGAAGCATTATAAACGGTCATGTGTATCACTCTGTTCTGTTTAGAAAAGTTTTCACAGGTGATAATTCCTCTATTAAAAACTCAATTATTATGGAGGGTACAATAGTTGGAAACAACTGCGTGATAGAGAACGCTATTATTGACAAACAAGTTGTTATTTCCGATGGCAAAAAAATCATAGGTACACCAGAAAAACCAATCATAATATCAAAAGGTTCGGTTATATAAATTTCTACAAAAACGATTATCAAATAATAATTTAAGTAATATTTTTTTTAAGAAAATACTTGACATCTTGAAAATTAAACAATCATAAAATTAAGGGAATATTACAAATATGAATTTTTGTGGTATTCCCTTAAAAAAGACTTTTTTGACAACTAATAGTATTTAATTTTATGATTGTTTTTTGCATTTACATAAAATCTTAAAAAACAATCGCTAAAAAGAAAAAACAGGAGGGTATATTTATATGGAAATCACGGATGTAAGAGTAAGGAGAGTCAATCGAGAAGGAAAAATGAAAGCCATAGTTTCCGTAACAATTGATAATGAATTCGCTGTTCATGATATAAAGGTTATTGAAGGTGATAATGGTATATTTATCGCTATGCCAAGCAGAAAAACATCAGACGGTGAATTTAAAGATATTGCTCACCCAATAAACTCAGACTCCAGAAATAAAATGCAAAACGCTATTATCGCGGGATATGAAAAAGCTTTGACAGAAGCCGAGGCATCCGTATCAAAAAATGAAGAATAGTTTTATTATGTTAACTTTTGACAAAAATTTATCGAAAATTTAATTAAAAACAGGAGATTGCCTTTATAAAGATAATCTCCTGTATATTTTTCTCAAAAGCCTGCTGATTGCTTTATAGCCAATACACTAAAATTTTTATTCACTGAAATTGTTTATTTTTAAGTGTATTTATTATATAGTAGACAGTTTTTTTTAGATTTTAGACAGGTTCTAATAATTCAGCATAAATTTTAACAAAATTAATATTTACCTGAAATATTTTGAAAAAAGCCCTTGACATACCATTTTTTTTATTGTATAATTTAAAAGTCGTCAGGTAATAATGATATTGAAATATAATTAATTATGTTTGGCTCAATAGCTCAGTTGGTTAGAGCGCTGGCCTGTCACGCCAGAGGTCGAGGGTTCGAGCCCCTTTTGAGTCGTTTTATGGGAGCATAGCTCAGCTGGGAGAGCATCTGCCTTACAAGCAGAGGGTCATAGGTTCGAGCCCTATTGTTCCCATTTTGCCCGAATGGCGGAACTGGCAGACGCACAGGACTTAAAATCCTGCGGGAGTTAAATCCCGTACCGGTTCGATTCCGGTTTCGGGCATTTTTATGTTAGCTCTTAGTATAGAGGGTGTAATTTTTTTAATAAAACTTCATTAAACCTAAAAAGACTACCGTTAATCATGAAAATAATAAAACGGTAGTCTTTTTGTCGCTATTATCCTAAAACTCATTTTTTGTTGACAAATTGTTCCATAGGTTGTATCATTAAATTATCGCGTTAAAATTATAAAAATATACATAATTCAATTAAAAGTTTAAGGAGGTTTTTTATGTACTGGACAGAAAATCTTGCGACAGGTATCAAAACTATTGATGAACAACATAAAGATATAATAAACAAAATGAATGAGGTTTTTAAATCAAAAAATACCTCAAATAATCCTAAAGAGGTTTTTGAGACTTTAAAATATCTTGAAAACTACGTAAAAAGGCACTTTGCTGATGAGGAAAAAATTCAGCTTCAAAGTAAATATCCAAAATATCAGCAGCATAAGCAGGCTCATGCTGAATTTATAAAAAGCGTTGACAAGCTGTTTGAAAAATTCAATAAGGAAGGCGTTGTGTTAACTCTTATTATAGATGTAAATAAAACAATTCTTGATTTATTTATAAAACATATCACAAATGTTGATAAACAATTTGCTGATTATTATAAAGGATTAAAAAAATAAACTTTAAAGCACTCTCTAATATTATTTAAACAGTTAAAAAACGGTTATTCAAGAAAACATACCATTAATCAAATTTTCCTGAGCGACCGTTTTTTTATAGCGATATTTATATTTATTTATCACACATTTTTATAGCAGTTCAATTTGAGAATAATTTTTAATTGGCAAACTTGTTTGTTTTTAGGTTGGTCTGCTATAAAGCCGCCAAAAAATATTTTAATAATGTAAATGTAAAATTATTTATAACAAAGGAGATTTTTCATAATGAAAAAATTTTTATCAATACTAATATCATCAATTATGCTTTTAACATCTACGGTTTTTGCCGCGCCAAACACAAGATATGTTTTAAACAACAAAGAAGTATCCATAAACGCCGATTCGATAATACAAAACGGAACAATTTATCTTCCTGCGATTGACACCTTTAAAGCTTGCGGTTACTATGTAAAATCAACAAATAATAGCTTAACAGCAATGGCAATGGGAAGGCCTGGATATGTCTCCATATGGGTTGGTAAAAAAACAGGGATTTTAAACGGTAAAAAAATAACTCTTGGAACAGCTCCTTTCTTCAAAAACGGTGTTTGCTATGTTTCTTCAAAATTTATTGAGGAACAAACAGGAGTTAAAATTTCATATGTCCCAAGCAAAAAAACAATTTATCTTGACTTCAAAAACGCTCCAAGAATAACCTCAACAGTCTCCTCAAAAAAAATAAATATTGATGAATATCTTGGAACATATGTCATTTACACAGGAACTGATATTGACGAGTATCGAGGAGCGAACGAAAAACAATACGCAAGAGCTATTGAAATAAGAAAAGAACTTGATGGAACTTACAGTGCTCTTATTGATACCTCACGTTCTCATAAAATGGCTTCAAGAATTGAATATATGGGAAACGGAATTTTTGGAAATGGTGAAAGTTTTGACCGTCTTAACGAAAATAACGAACGTCCTGAATGGATTGACAAAATATCAATCACATTAAAAGATGGCAAAGTCTATATAACTTGGACATATACAATAACAAAGAAATCTTCTGACGAAAAAGAAACAAAAAAAACTGTAACAAAAACTTTCACAGCAGAAAAAGCAGACAATAATATATTCAAATCATGGGAATAACCTGATTTTTTAAATATTTTAACCTTACAAAGCTATACAATTTATCTAAACAATAAAGAAGCACTAATTTTTTAAAATTTATATCTTAAAAAATATTTTTTATTTTTTAAAAAAAAGCCTTGACAGATAACTTTTTACATGTTATTATAATTAAGCGTTGTCGTTGAGGCAATGGAAATATTTAATTTGAACCTTGAAAACTGAATAGCAGACACAACGAAAAGAGCAAAACGAATCGAGAAAAGAGCAATAGAAAGAAGTCATTCCGTA
>CATJCJ010000262.1 GCA_949738935.1 uncultured Eubacteriales bacterium
AATATCGGATAATATTCTTCCTATATAATCATTTTCAGCCGTTATTTCATATTTGTAAAACGGTTCAAGAAGTATATTTTCAGCTTTTTCAAGTCCCTGACGTATTGCCCTGTATGTTGCCTCTCTAAAATCACCGCCCTCTGTATGTTTTAGGTGAGATATACCGTCATTTAATATAATCTTTATATCGGTAATAGGAAATCCCGTCAGAATACCTCGGTGTTTCTTTTCAAAAACGTGAGTTTTTATTAAATTCTGATAGTTTAGCGCAAGTTGGTCAATATGGCATCTGCTTTCAAACTCAATACCTTTACCACGTTCATTTTCTTCCAATATAAACTGAACTTCCGCGTAATGACGAAGCGGCTCATAATGACCTATACCCATAACGCTTCCCTTAATTGTTTCCCGATACTGCACAGCAGGTTTACTAAAACTTACTTTCAGATTAAATCTTCTTTCAAGCATTTCCTCTAAAATTTCAAGTTGTATTTTACCCATAGCATTTATAAGTATTTCATTAGTATCTTTGCGGTATTCTACATTTAAAGATGGCTCTTCTGCTTCTATAATTCTGAGTATTTCCATACATTTGCTTTTATCTTCGTCTGTTTCGATTTTAGCCTGAACAGCACTGTTTATGTAATACTCTCCTATCCCTGTTTCGTTTTCATTATCTAACCGCAGTATATCACCACATACAGCGCTTTTTATTCCTGTTACAGCAAAAAGCTCACCGCTGTATGCGGCATTTGTATTTAGATATTTTTCACCGTTGTAGTATCGTATTTCATTTATTTTTTCTCTTATATCATTTTTGAAGCAAAATTCGTCCTTAACTTTTACATTTCCACTCAATGCTTTCATAAATGTAATTCTGTTTCCCTTTTCATCGTGGCGTATCTTATAAACTTTGCCGCAAAAAACACCACTGCTTTTATCTTCCGTAAATGTAAGCCTGTCAAAAACTTCTATAAATTCACTGATACCTACGTCATTTAATGCCGAACCTGTCATTACAGGAAAACACAGTCGTTTCTTAATGAGTTTTCTTAGTGTATTTTCGCAGTCACTATCCGTTACATTTTCGTCCAAATATTTATTAAAAAAATCCTCATTACGTTCCGCAATAAATTCTTTTACCTTTTCATCATTAATCTTTTCTATTTCTATTGCATCTTCCGTCAATCTTTCTTTTATTTCAGAAATAACATTTTCACTGTTAAAATTTAACATATCACTTTTATTTATAAAAAAAAGCATCGGAATATTATACCGTTGTATTATTCTGAAAAGAGTTAGTGTATGTGCTTGAACACCGCTGTTGCCATCTATTATAATTATTCCATAGTCGAGTACAGAAATCGCACGTTCTGTTTCGGCAGAAAAATCAGTATGTCCTGGTGTATCTATTAAAAAATATCTATTATCACCAATAGTAAATTCCGCCTGGTCTGCAAATATTGTTATTCCTCTTTTCATTTCTGTTTCATCTATATCAAAGTGAGATGTTCTATGGTCTACACGTCCTATACTTTTGATACCACCGCACTTGTAAAGCAGCTGCTCGGAAAATGTGGTTTTTCCCGCATCAACGTGCGCCATTATTCCTATTACTTTGTTCATTGTTTCACTTCCTGTTCCCAATACACCTGCTGCTTTGAATTATTTACAGTGTACTCTGTTGTTTTTACTTATCTGCAAGTTTCTTTTCCGACAAATTTTTCAGATACTCATATCTCTCTTTCTTTTTAGCTTTTGAAAAGTGAACATTAATGTGCACTCAAAATTTTCAGTTGTTATTTTAAATATTATTGATTAAGCAACTCCATTTCTTTCATATAAACATCTTTTTCTTTTCTGTGCTATAATTATTATGTGTCATAGCAATCTCTCCTTTGGTTTTATTTCTTGTGGTTATTAAACATTATACCATAGACTGCTATGACTTTTCTTTTTATTTTTTATGTCTTATTTCATTATACAATCAACCATTTATAATTGATACAAAAGCGCTGATTAGTTTAAAATCAGCGCTTTTGTATGTATTTTATTTTTTTACAGCAAAATCAACCTGTTGAATAGTGCCTGCTCCGCCGCTTTCTTTTAAATATACACCCGTACTTTTAATTTGAGCTTTTTGTTCATTTGTCTCAGAGTTATTAACGCTAAACTCTGTAGATGCTTTACCGAGGTATATAGCGCCCAAATCAGCATCTTTTAATGAAAGCAAAATATCATTTCCGTCATCATCTTTAGTCCAAACTTTTAGTTTACTAAAAATATCATCAGCTTCGTCAATCCAACCATTTCCGTCATCATCATATTGAGCAAGTTCAGAAAATCCATTTCCAGTCAAAGCGCCAAAAAGTTCTCTGCCGTCATTAATAACACCATCACCATTTTTATCCAAAGCTAAAAAACCACTACCCTTTCCAAGTGTTGAAATTTCATCTTTCTCACCATCAGCATCAATATCAAAAAAGAAAGTTTGGTCACTGATATTTGCCGGAGCAGAAGTAAGATTAATAACTAGTGGATCTATTAAGACAACTTCCTCTGATGTATTCTTTTCAACATATTGCTCAAAACTTCTTGACATTTCAAGATTAACATTAAAAGAGATACTTCTTCCATCAGAGGTTTTAACAAATCCTGTTGAGGAAAAATTAGTAACTTCCTCTTCTTTAACAAAAGAAGACTCTCTTTTCTGAACTGTCCAAATATTTCTGTTCGATGCTCTTGAAATTGCGTCTTGTCCAACGGAAGAACTGTTAATTTCCCTAATACTTTTACCAGATTCCAAAGATTTAGATTTGTCAGAGATTTCCGATAAATCATCAGAAAAAACATTTTTCAAAAAATTTTTGCTTTTGTTTCTAAAAAGTGCTTGAAGAAGTTCTAATAACGTTCTTAACTTTAAATTCTCCTTATTCTCAATTTTAGAAACAGCGCTTTGTAATGAGTACGTTTTCTTAAGAGCCGAAGCCGTCGAGTCCTCTTCAAAATCGGTATCTTTTTCATTTTCCTTTAAAGTATCTCTTGAAACAAATTGAGAATTATTGTTTTCCATACTTTTATTTGTTTTAAAATAACTCGCCTTTTTCTGACCCTGTGAAAGAAATTCTCTAGCCTCATCAGAAATAGTCAAAACATCTTCTGAATATTTAGTAGTCGAAATTTTAGAACCCTTCCGAGAAGTAGTCTCTTCTGTTTTTTTCAAATACGTAGAATTATTCTTACGAGAAGAACCCATAATGACATTACTTGAATCTATAATCATAGCTATCAATCTCCCTTTAATCTAAACAACAATTAACATTACACTATATAAATCGGCATATATCAAATAAAAAATAACGCTATCTTTAAATTTTTTCCAAAATGAGTTAAAGCGTATCTAAAAATCCTTTCAAATTACCAAAAATATACAAAACTTTATTTTTCGGATATTTTAATTTTCAGACACGCTCTAAAACAGTTCAGTCAACATAATATTATAATAATTCACAAAATTTTTAGTGCGAACAATCAAAAACTCCTTAGCATATAAAATTGCTTATTTATTTTTTATTGTTTTGCTCTAATTTGATTAAAAACAATTGCTATCAACTTAAAATAATTGTATTATAATAATTAGAACGTATTTGAAGACTCTGTTTCAAATGTGATACTTATTACGGAGGTTGATAAAAAATGATTTACACTATAACTTTTAACCCTTCTATAGATTATGTTATGTACACAAATTCTTTTTCTAAAAACAATATCAACAGAATAGAATATGAGGAGTTTTATCCCGGCGGCAAAGGAATTAATATTTCAATTGTCCTCAAAAACCTCGGTTTCGAAAGCATAGCGCTTGGTTTTATCGCCGGTTTCACCGGAAACGAAATCGAAAACAGGCTAAAAAAAATAGGCTGTCAAAGCGATTTTATCAAAATAAAAAATGGTTTTTCAAGAATAAATATTAAAATCAGAGAAAATGATACTGAAACTGATTTTAATGGTCAAGGTCCAATAATTGAGGAAAAAGATATCAATAAACTTCTTTCTATTATCAAAAACGTCAGTAATGGAGATTTTATCATTTTAGCCGGCTCTGTTCCCAACACTTTGCCAGAAAACATTTACGAAAATATTCTTAATAAACTTCAAAATAAAAATATTAAATTTGTTGTTGACGCAACCGGAAATTTACTTACGAATGTTCTCAAATACAAACCTTTCCTTATTAAGCCAAATCATATTGAGCTTGGAGAAATATTTAATAAAAGTCTATCTAATACAGATGAAATTATATTTTACGCGAAGAGATTAAAAGATATGGGTGCTATAAACGTTATTGTATCTATGGCTGAAAAAGGAGCAATTCTTGTTGACGAAAATAACAATGTCCATATTCTTGACGCTCCAAAAGGAAAACTTATTAATTCTGTTGGTGCCGGTGATTCTATGATTGCTGGTTTCATTGCTGGTTACATAGAATATAATGATTATAGTAAAGCTTTCAAAAAATCTGTCGCCGCCGGAAGCGCCTCAGCTTTTAAGAAATGGCTCGCCAAAAAAAATGATATTGACAAAATATTAAAAAAAAGACCGTGAGCTTTGTCCCACGGTCCTCAAAATTTTTACAGTTTAACCAATTCAGCGATACTCATAGCTATGTTGTCAAGAATATCATAAAATTTTTCATTCAAATCATAATATTTTCCGCCGGAAATTATTAAAGGCTCATAAGCGGCTCTGCTTTCCCTGTCACGTCTTGCGGCAACATAAGTAGTAACATTATTTTCCGTAAGCATCTCGCAAATATTCTCAATAGATTTTCCGCTATTTGTGGGAATATGAGGAGGAGCGTCCGTAATAAGTATAAAAATATTTTTTGAGTTTTCGTCTCTTTTTTCTGATTTCAAAAGTTCAACGCCTGTCTCAAGAGCGTCCAAAGAAGACTCAGGTATATCTCCCCCATAAGTTCTTGGAATATTTTTAACTTGCTTTTGAAACTTAGCTATATCATCAGTAAAATTATAAACACTCGGTTTTTCCTTTTCATTTAAATCCCCAAAACCAATAAGACCAAACTTAAAAGAAACTCCTCTTGAATTTAAAATATTTGAAAACTCAATAGCTCTCTCTTTAACACCACTTATGTAGGAATCCATACTTCCTGTAGTATCAATTATAAATACAATATTTATATTTTGATTTTTATCAAAAGCAAAATTTCTGCGTTCGGGCTCAGCGGCGGATTTAGTTCTGTCAAACTCACTTTTCTTAAGCTTTCCGGTAATTTTATCCTTAACATAAACCTCAAAAAGATTATCTTCATTTATAGCATATGTTATCTCAATATCCGAAGTTTTCTCAATACCCGATAAAAGAACGCTTCCTATATACTTTTTATCTTTCTCATATCCTTGTTCCCATTGATAAACATTTACATTCACCATAGCGGCTCCATTTAAATTTGTATATCCCTCGCTTGAAACACTGCAAGGTATAAGACTTCCCATAGGAATAATCGGAATAAGACTTTTCTTCATAGATTTAATATCAACAATAGCCTCCGTTCCAAAAATCTGTCTTGTAACCTGTCCAACTTTAACGTTACTATTTGGAAGATGTATAAGATGATTATATATAGCCGCTCCCATAGCTACACTTTTCGCTGGGTCAGTAGCCCTGTAAGGCTCTTTTATATATCCCGCGACCATTCTCTTAACCATAGGAATTAATGTGGAACCTCCAACAAGAATAACCTTTGAAATCTCATCAGGTTCTTTTCCAGCTCTCTTCAAAGCCTCTCCAACAATCTCTCTGCTTTTTTCAACATATTTTCTTATAAGAGCCTCAAATTCCTCTCGAGATATCTCAAAAGAGATATTTTTGGGAACTCCATCTTTAATAACAATAGGATTAATTTTAATTGAAACTTTGTTTGTTCCGGAAAGTTTCTTCTTTGCCTGTTCCGCTTCTTGCTTAAGTTTCTGTTCAACTCTTCTTTTTTCCGTTTCCTCAAGTTCATCAAGATTAATTCCCGTTTCCTGATTAAATCTTTCTTTTATAAGATTAATTATCTCATTATCAAAATCATCTCCGCCAAGACTCATATCACCAACGTCAGAAAGTTCTTGAAATATTTCCTGACCATCTTCATCTATAGAAACTTTAAGAACACAAGCGTCAAAAGTTCCTCCGCCTATATCATAAACCAAAAGAGTTTGGGCATATCCTTGTTTATAACCATATTCTATAGCGGCGGCCAAAGGTTCTGATAAAAGATACACATTTTGAAAACCAGCGATAAGACCGGCTTGTTTTGTGGCAAAAATCTGTCTGTCATTAAAATACGCCGGGTGTGTAATAACAACCTCGTCAAATATTTCTTCCGCCTGTTCCTCAGCGGCATTTTTTAATTTTTTCAAAATTTCACCGCTGATTTCCTCAGGAAGTTTAGTTGTTTCCCCAACATTAACAGCATCGCTGACTCCCATAAGTCTTTTTATTGAAATAACCGTATTTTCAGGATAAATTATGGCGCCGGATTTAGCCTCGCTCCCAACGATAATATCGTCGTCAATATAACTTACAACAGAAGGTAAAATTTCATCTGTACCATCAATGGCGACTGTATAAACCGAATCATCTTTATCCTTGTAGATAACAGCGACAGAATTTGTAGTTCCCAAATCTATACCTAAATAACTCATTATTATCCCTCCAAAATAGTTTTATTAAATCTTCCCGGGTCAAAGTTCTGAAAATAATCACTTTTCGGATATTCCTCACCAAATCCCATATCCTCAACAGTTCCTTTGACAATGCCGCCCTCTTCCTCAACCATCAGCGTTATCTTAAGTTTTGTTTTACCGCTTGGTCTTTGAGGCAATCCTCTTATCTGAACCTCACCAATCAATTTACATCGTTCAATAGTATCTTCTTTATCAATCCTCTCCATTATTTTAAGGTCAAGAGTCGTCATTTCCTCAGAAGTATCACCCGAAAGCGTAAAAATTTGACTTTTTTTCGCGAAAGTATAAGGAGTTCCTCTTTTAATCATTGTATAAAAAGATTTTCTTGAGTTATTCACAATCTCAAATCCAATATCATGAGGAACTGTAACCTCAAATTCAACACTGATTTTTTCAGTTTCCATATCAGGCTGTGACAAAAGTCCCATTTTCATAGCCGCATAATAAGTAGCCCCAAGAGATATATCAAGAGCAGGTCTTTCCGAAACATATATTTTACTTTCAGTATTAAAAATTCCCGTCAGCATATCTTTAACCCAAGGCATTTGCGACGAACCGCCCTCAAGCAAAACTCTGTCAATATCATCAGCGTTTAAGGCTCCGGTATAAGTCTCGCGCAATGCCTTCAAAACAAGCTTTCTTGTTTTATCAATAAAATCAGAGATAAGTTCCTCAAAATTTTCTCTTGAAATTTGCTCAACAAAAGGAGGAATACAAAAAGTAAAAGGGATTCTAAAGCTTTTAACTCCCGAAAGTCTCTCTTTAGTTTCAATAGCTCTTGAAACTATCTCAACTATATTTTCAGGCGCGATATCTTCTTTTTTTTGTCCTGTTCTTTTTTCAATAAACGAATAGCAAAGATTACATAATGCCTCATCAATATTATCACCGCCGTGATAAGCCTCTCCGCCTTCACTAATAACTTGTAATTTCATCTTTTTCTCATTTTTTTCCACAACGTGAAACAATGTAATATCCAAAGTACCCCCGCCAAAGTCAAAAACCATAAATCTTTCATTTTCCTCAAGATTATGACGAAAATTATAAGCTAAAGCCGCGGCTTTAGGTTCTTCAATAAGACAAATTAATTTATCCTTAAATCCGGCTTTCTCGCAAGCTCTCATAGTTGCCTTTTTCGCCGCGTCATCAAAATCATATGGAACAGAAACAACAACACCCGCAATTTCGGCTTTTGGGTTAAGACTTTGGCAGTGACTCGCAAGCTCTGACAATATTTTAGCGGAAATGTCTTCCGGAAGATATTCCTTTCCATCAACAACAATTTTTTCATCTGTTCCCATTTTTCTTTTAACAGAGCGAATTGTAGTTTCAGGATAAATCTTCATAGAACGATAAGCTTCTTCCCCAATAACCCATTCACCGTCACCGTCATCATCTTTTCTATACTGAACAACTGAAGGCAAAGGAACTTTTCCAAACCCGTTACTAATATCAATAGGCTCCGGTTTTCGGCTTATATTATCCCAATAACTCACAATAGAATTTGTTGTTCCAAGGTCGATACCCAATATATACCAATCCTCCGGAAGTTCTCCAAATTCCTCAATCTGTTTTTTATAGTCTTCCCAATTCAAAATAATCACCAGCCTTAAAATAATAATTCAAATTTTAAAACAAAATTATATTTGCTATATCTTTTCAAGTTTTCAGCCGCAACAATCACTCAAGCTCAATAATAACATTTTTATTGTAGTCTGTTTTAGCGAAAAAGTCGCCAAAACCCATATCCTCAACTTTAACCAATATTTTATTATGTTCAATATACTCAAATAAAACGTTTAAACAGTTTGTTCCTTTGGGCCTTTTGGGCAAATCATCCAAAATAATTCTGTCAATAATAATAAGATTACCCTCAGAGTCTTTTTTAAAAATATCCAAAGAAGGAGAACCATACACCTCATTAACAATAACGTTTTTACTCTCAAATTTTCTCCACAAAAAAGCCCCCTTTTCAATAAAAGGAACAAATTTACCGTCTCCGTTTTTTTCACAAAAAATAAGACCAATATCATTTGTACAAATTGAATTTTCCAAAAATATAAGCTTCTTCGCGTCAACAGCTCCAAAATGTTTAACAGCAATTATACAAGCACCTTGCGACAAAATATTTTTTGGATTTTTGTAAATAACGCTTCTGTTATTACCAAATATATCAACAATAGCTTGTTTTATCCAAAACATTTCAAATCCGCCGCTACAGCAAAGAACTTTATCTATGTCAATGCAATCATTTTTATCCAAATGTGAGTTTTGAAAAATTTTATCAAGAAAATTATAAAAACTCACATTAAATTCTTGAGTAATACTTTCAATATCTTCTTTTTCAACAGATTTTTGAAAAGGAGGATATATAAAATTAAAATAAAGTTTTATTCCTCGTTTACTTTTAAAAATCAAATCCTTATACTGATATGTAAAAGCCTCAAGCTGCATTTTATGAATATCAGAAATATCTGTCTCTCCCGTATTTTCCTTAAAATATTCCTCAAAAACATTATAAAGTTTTTTTTCGATTTTTGCCGTACCTATATTATTCTCAAAGAAAATATTATTAAGGTTAACGACAATATCGCCATTATTTTCAAAAAGGCTAAAAAAACCACCTCTTATCTCACGACTGCCAAAATCCAAAACAATAACTTTTGACGGTATTTTTTCTTCCTCAAAACAATATTTATTTAAAACACACTCCCTCGCGGAAAACAGACCAATTAACTTGTCCAAATATCCCGCCTCGGAAAAAGCCTCTAAAAATTCTCTTTCCGCCTCCTCATTTAAATATGAAACTGATGCCGCAATACCAACTATTTCAGCGTTGGGATTTATGTTTTTCACATTTTCAAGAAGTTCTTTTATAAAAAGACTTAATATATAAGAATGAGACACAACATTTTTTCCAACGGTGTATCTATTTTTCTTACCAAGCCCCAAAATAAGATTATCAAAAGTGACAGAATCAGAAAGAGGCTTATTCATTAAAGCGTATTCTCCAAAGACCCATTCCTCAGTATCTTTAATATATTGAACAACCGTGGGAACAGACGCTTTTCCATACCCTCCACTTATATCAAGCTGTTCAACCTTATTTGTATTAAAATCAAAAAAAGACAAAGCGGAATCATTATTTCCAATATCAATTCCGATAATGAATTTTGTCTCATCAAACACCCCATTATATTTCAAATTATCATTAAAAACCACAGCTACATCTCACCCTCCTCCTATCCTCCATAACATATTAAACTATTTAGCGGCAATAATATTCGCTCTCAAAATAACATAATTTTTTTCCTTATAACCGCTATTCATAAGTTTTATAACCTCACCTTTTTTAAAATCGCCGTTTCTTTCAGCCATTATAACCTCATGTTCTTTCCCATTAAATAAATCATGAGGCTTGGGAGCGATAAGCTCAACGCCTATAACCGAAAGAACTTGTATAAGTTCGTCAAACACAAAATCCGAACTTTGGACAAATTCCTCAACATAAACATTCTGAGAATTTCTCATTCTTGAAATAGAATAATTCATTATTTCCTCAAAAGTACTAATTTCAAATAAGATATTATCTTTTTTCAAAGAAAAAATTTTTTTCTTAATCTCACTAACTTTTTTTTCGTATTTATCAAAAATACTGATAAAACTCAAAGAAATACTTTCAATATTTTCTGGCAGACAATTTTTGCACAAGAGAAAAAGTTCATCGTATTCTCCTATTTTACGAATATCAGAAATAATTTTCAAAGTTTCAACGGAAAATTCCTCAACTCCCTCTCTGATATTCTGAATTTTAATATAAATTGTTTCAGCAATTCCATCAATAATCTCCTTAAAATCAGTCTGAGCATAATTCGAGCCATTAGCTTTCCAAAAATTATATATAAACTGAAATTTAGAAATAACCTTTTCGGAAAAAAACAATACTTCCTCAACTTCCGACTCAATTTTCTCAATTTCTCTGATTTCAGCATAACTATCCTTAAGCATTTTAAGAAAGTTAGAATTACAATACTCAAAATGTTTTTTCAAGTATTCATTTTTTCTTTGAGAATTTCTAAAAATCTCAGAAATTTTATTTTTAAAACTATCATCAAATTTGCTTATAAAATCCTCATAAACGACCGCCTCTTTAAGTTCCCCCTCCATTTCATCAATTTGTTTTGAAAGATGCTGATAACCTTCTCTTAATTTCATAAGAACTGATTGAACAATAACCTCATCCTCCATAGACTGAATTTTTCTTTCCAAAACATCAGCCTGAATCTTTATAATAATTGACAACGCCTCTTTTTCTTGTTTAAGTGCCTCATAATAAAAAGAAGTTATTTTTCTTGAGTCAATATCATTAAGCTGTGTAAAACAATGCTTAATTGAGGAAAAATATATTCTGTAAATATCTTTAAAATAATCGCTTAAATTAAATTTATTAAAATTAAGATTAATCTTATCATATATCAAAATTATGTCTTTTGTAAACATTTTTATATTTATGTCAATTATTTTTTCTTTTTCTCTGGAAATAGGATTTGATTGTTCGCTGGTTTTATCATAAGCCTCTTCAAATTTATTTATCTGACACTCTAAAATATCATAAATTCCATCAGCGATTTCAGCGACGTCATAACCTACAATCTCATTTTTCCTTTTATCGTAAGCCTCAACGGCAGCCTTATAATAATCTATAATCATATTATAGTAATCATAAATTTTCTCATTATATTTTATAAGACTTTTGCCGTCATTAATCGAATTTAAAAATTCCGAAAGTAAAAAATCCTTGAGTAAAGAGAAAAAGTCTTTAAGTAAAGCATCTTTATATTCATAATACGCGTCAAAAGTAATTTTCCCCTTTTTTATAATTTCATAATTTACAGGTGATTTCAAAATTTTTTCCTCCTGCCGGAAATTAATATAATTCATCAACAGATAATTTTGTTACAACCCCGTCATCACTCATACTTTTTGCCGTAACAGTAAGCATATTATCCTGACCGACATTAAAAATAACTTTAACTTTTTCCTGTCCTTTAGGAGCTTGAGGTATCCCCCTCAAAGATGTTCCCGCAAGACGTTTCATGCCATCATTATTTACAAAAACCTGTTTTCTATCATCGGGAACAGTATTTTCATATACAATAATAGCCATACTTGTAACATCATCAAAATTCGTAACCAACGGTTCCTCAGCCTCAACAGTAAGGCCACCCTCCGGAATCTCCAATCCTCTTCCGACAATTTCCATAAATCTTCGTCCGGCAATTTCAAGTCCCAGAGGATGAATTGTTTTTTCCTGAACAACAGGCCCTTTAACAGTTGGCATCATAATCATATTACAATAATAAGCGGCGCCCTGAGAAATACTTAAAGCCGGACTTATTCTGGATTTAAAAGGCTCTTTTCCGAATTTTTCTTTAATTTTCTCACTAACCAGAGGAATAGATGAACTTCCCCCAACAATAAAAATTTCATCAATATCAGAAACAGCCAGCTCCGCTGTTTCAATAGATTTATCAATACATTCAAAAGTACTTTCAAGAATATCAAAAACATTTTTATCTTTAAATTTTTCAAAAATCTCATCAGAATCATCAAGTTTATTTAATCTTTTATGCTGTTCAAAATCATCTCTTGAGATTTCCATATTAATATTAACAATTTTAGGTTCTTGAATAAAAGGAGCCAAAACGATTTTAGTATTTTTAGCATGAGAGAGTCTTTCTTTCGCCTGATTGGCTGCTTGAAAAAGCCTAACAAGAGCAATCTTTTTTTGCCTTCTTGAGACACCGTCATCAGTATTGTTGTCAAACAAATCAATTTCATTATTTGTAAGTTTTTTAAATTCCTCATAAATCATATCAACAATAATTTTATCAATATCGTTTCCTCCCAAATTATTATCACCATAAGTACTCAATATAGAGATAACAGGCTCCTCATTCTCATTCATTTTTATTTCAAGAATACAAGCGTCAAAAGTGCCTCCGCCGAAATCATAAACAAGAACTTTTTTATTTTTTCTCTCGTTTATAGCGTAACTGACCGCGGCTGCGGCGGGTTCAAGACGAAGATAAACGCTCGACTCGTCAAAACCGGCAAACACAGCCGCTTCTTTTGTCATTTTCTTTTGCTTATCGGTAGAGTTCGCCGGAACAGTAATAACACAGCCCGAAAACTCACCAGCAGCGTTCATTTCTTCCTGAACGTACTCATCCGCTTTCTGTTTCAAGTACCCAAGAATCTCACCGGCAATTTGCTGAGGTTTAAAAACATATTCTTTTTCATCAACATTAATTTTTATTTCCTCATCAAGCCCCAAATATCTTTTTATAGATAGGATTGTGCTTTGCGGATAAATAACAGCCGCCTCTTTTGCCTGAAACCCAAAAATTCTTGATAGCTTACTCTCATCGTCAGGGTCTGTCTCAAACTGAATAGCTGTTGGAAAAATGTTGCTTCCTTCAATAGGTATAGTTTGAGCCTCACCGTCCTTAAAATTATAAATACTGACAACAGAATTTGTAGTCCCAAAATCAATTCCCAAAAACAAACCTCTCTCAAGGTCAAGACCTAACGTTCCCATTACATATTTCCTCCTTTTTAAAGTAAAGTACATCTTAATTTACTATTTTTTCTTATTTTTTTGTTAATAACAACTTCAGCTTCCTCATATTTGCCCATATCCTCATAAATAATAGAATTATTCAACTCAAAATATCCATCCTCAGCTTCCTCATAATGAATATCAAATTTTTTATTTATAACAGTTTCTTTTGGAGTCTCAATACTTCCCTTTTCTTTATTCTCACAAATATAATACTCAATTTCCTCACCATAAAAAATAGGTATATTAACATAATATATCCCAAAATCCAAATACTGCATAGACTTCGAGTAAAAATCAAATTCTCCTTTTTCACGAAAGTAAAAAATAACACTTCTATCAGACGGCGCATAATAAATAAACGGATAATTTTTATCAACATACAAATCGTCAAATAAATCGCCCTCAAAATCTTTAAAAACAGGAAAAAGAAGATTTCTTTTTTTCATAAATTCCAAAGCTTTTAAAATAATTTCTTTTGTGTTTTCTGTTCGCATATTATGATACAAATAAGTATGACTTAAAGCATAAGAAATCATTTCATCATTATTTACAAGAAATAAATCCTCAAGAATATCAATTGTCTCATTTTCAGGTTTAACCAGATTTACAATCATCTCATAACAACAATACTCAGCGAATTCATCAATAAACTTATTTCTTTTATCATTTCTATACATAGTGGCAAAAACTCTTTGAACATTTAAATCAAATATTTTCATCTGTATACTTATAGTTAACAGCTTTTCATCAATAAACCGATTGGGATTTCCCATATCATAAAGCACATCACAAATAAGAATCCAATCTTTTCTTCCGCCTTTATATTTTTCAATCAAAAGCTCAATCATATTTATATCATACCTTGATTTAAGAACAAGTTCATAAACACACTGAGTAAGCAGACCTCTATACTCAGGAATCCTAATAAGCTTTCTAACACCAAAAAAAAGTATTTTATCAGAAACACAATAGCTTTTTTCCGAGATAATTTCCATAGCTCTGTCAAAATAATTTTTTTCAACAAACACATCAAACATATTGTTTATATATTTATCCCTAACATATTTCAATTGTACATTATTAAAACATTCCAAAGCCTTATCAAAATTCATGTCAAAATAATACATATTTCCAAGAGCAATTAAAAGTTTCATACGAAAATCAAAAGAAATATCAAGTTTTAAAACTCTCTCAAATAACTCAAAACAGTGTTTCTCAAAACATTCCATATTTATGTAGTAATCCGCCAAAGCCAATACCAACTCATCAGAACTATATCCCTCAAAATAAAATATTTTATATAGCCCAAATCCCGCACCCTCAACATATCTTTTAACAACAATATTATCCTCAACAAATTGTTGTTTATCATTCACAAGAAAAAATTTAGCTGAGTCAGAAACTTTGTTTACAACACAGACATTATTTTCCACACTGCAAAAAGTTAACTTACTTTTATTTTTCTCAATAACGATACATTGTTTAATATTTGGATTTTCAATTTTAATTTCATATAAAAATAGCTGAGGAAACAAAATCTTTTTCATTTTCTCTATATAAATATTTTCAATATTAAACTTATCTTTATTTTCGATAACAAACTTGTAGATACTATTATAATACCTTCCCGAAAAATCATTTTGAATTGACATAACGCCAAAATCAGCAACATCATAAATATAATCATTTAATATTTCCAAAAACTTTTTGTTGTTCAAAATCAAATGATAAATATATGGTTTTATATCATTAGACATTCCACCATATTTCAAAAACATTTTTATTGGATATATACCAAAATCCGTTTTGTCATTATAAAATGAGCTTAAAATAAAAAAATTATTCAGTCTTGGTATAAAGATTTGTTTTCCAACAGCAAGTTGATAATATTTAAGAGCGCTCATAGAATAGTCATTATTTTCTATATAATAAATACAAATTTCTTTTAAAATTTCCTCATCTTCATATAACTCATATAGTTTAAAACATATCTTTCTATTTTTTTTAAAAACCTCGCATATTTTACCTGAATATACTCTAATAAACGGCTTTAAATTCAAACCATGGGAAATACCCCATTTCAGAAAAGGAATTAATAGCTCAGAAGTACAATAAATACTTTTATTTCTACTATTAAAATATTTATAAAGGCATATATAGAAAAAATGATTTCCAATATTACTATTCTTTAAACCATTCAAGGCGTAATATTCAAGTTTTCTTTTAGCGCTTCCAAAATTATCATATTCAACATCAATCTCAGCAATAAGAAGCAACACTGAATAGAGATTTTTATTCTGTTCCCAAAGAGCACTAATCTCTCTATAAACTTTAAAGCTTTCTCTTTCAAACTTCTGTCTCAACAAAATAACAGCGTATATATATAGATAAAAAGCGTATATTTCCGGCTGATTATTTTTTAAATGATTTTTATAAGCTTCACAAACAGAAATTCTTTTAAGAGCCGCCCCAAGTCTGCCCGTTTCCATCTCAAAGAAAGCCGCCGCCAAAATATATATTATGTTTTGTGTATTATCTTTAAACCTTCTAACAGAAATAAAAAACGCGTTATCAGCATAACCAAAAGAATTTGTTTCAAGAAAACGAATATAAAGTCTTGAAATCAAAATAAACGCCGAATAATAATCTTTCTTTTTTTTATATATATTCTCGCATTTTTTTATTATATCACTTAATGCTTTCATATCAACCTACTCCAAATTGAATTATAAAAGTTACAATTATCAACAAAAATGCTCTTTTATAAAAGAGAAGTTCCCAAAACAATCTTTTTTATCTTCTTTATAATCTGGTTTTCAAAAACAGTAGTAACATAAATCTCACTTTCTATGTATAATTTTTTACTAAAAGAAACCTTATTAATAAAATTCTGCATTTTAGAACGCTTTATTTTAAAAAACACACTATCCGTTTCTGAGATAAGACAATGTTTTTTTTCGAACTCAATAAAACTATCTTTTGATGAAAACTCAAAAATCAAATCTCTTCCACAATTATTTTCTATAATAACACTTCCAAAATCCTCATATTCATAAATCTCACTGGATAAATTCACTATAACTTTAGGAAGTTTTGTAACATCTATTTTAACCTCTATATTTTCATCAATAATAATACATTCTCTAGAGAAATTTCCACGAATAAGTTTCGGATTTATTTCATAATTAATATAACATCTATTCTCGTTGTCAAAATCATCAGATGTTATAATATTTTTTTTAATTTTAAGCCACTTTGAGTTATATTTTAAATTAATCTCCTTATATATATATCCATATCCTTTTTTTAAAATAACAACACTTCCGGACAGTATGTCCATTTGAAATGGTTTTATAGAAATATTAATATTTTTTTCAATAACCTCAAAAAAGCACCTTTTTTTCAATTTTGATAATATAAAAAAATTTTCAACAGCTCTTTCTCTATTATTATCTTTCAGTATAAACTTTACCATCTCAGTATATTCAAAATCTATTT
This sequence comes from uncultured Eubacteriales bacterium, assembly GCA_949738935.1. Classification (GTDB taxonomy): domain Bacteria; phylum Bacillota; class Clostridia; order Lachnospirales; family CAG-274; genus MGBC114079. The sequence continues at coordinate 16,879 of CATJCJ010000262.1, forward strand.
TAATAAGCCAATCCATAAAAGTATCTGAATAAAATATATCCGCGGCCTTTTTAGGTTTTTTCTTATAATATAAAAAAAAATCTTTAATGTCAACAATTTTATAATTATCACTTGTATATAAAATATCTCTCAAAACTTTAATAAATACAGGTATTATAATTTCACCGCCATTTGAGACAACATAAATATTAAATTTTAAAAATTTTTTGGTTGTACAATTTCTAACATCAATATTATATTTTAACTCAAACTCATTTCCCTCAAATTCTTCTTTTTCAAAAGAAATACAATCACTATCAGACATAATATTTCCATAAAGAAGACCGCCGCCCAAATTTTTAACAGTCAAACAGCCACTACAAGACTCAATAACCTCCTCAGCGACTTTTAAAACATCACAAGTTATTTTTGCTATTGGATACTCAAATTTACTTTTGATTTGAAGTCACTCCCTCTCAAAATAAATAAAAATATAAAATTTTACCCAACATATATTAATTATAACATAATACTATCTAATTTCCAAATGAAAATATAAAATATCCTAAAAATTATAAATTGTGTATTCTGTTAAATCACTTTTACGCTGTAAAACTGTACCTCTTTCGATTTCTTTATATAGCGTTGAGCATGAAATACGCAGAATTTCAGCTATTTGTGTTTTTGGCGTTTTATCTTCTAAAAATTGTTAAATTAATTTACGCTGTTCAAAATTTAAATATTAAGAGCCTGTCTAAAAACAAAATATACACAAAAAACATCGTATAAATCAATTTTTCTTGGTCTTGTTTTCTTTTTAGCACTTTCTAAATATTTACGAATTATTTCAAATTCTTCTTTAACTAATGTCACTTGGATATTTATACATTTATCTCGCCTACCTAAAATGTTTTTTTATATTATAAATCATTTCAACGCTTTTCTTAGATTTTATAAATATACACTAAAATATACCGATAAATGTAATTTATTCTGACAGTTTTGCTAAACTTTGCAAGAAATTTTTTATTCTTCAAATCTTTGGTGGAATAATTTAGAATGTGTACCTCTAAAGCATATTTGAAAGAAAGACACTATAAATCAAATGACTATTTCAAAAAAATTAAGCAAAAAATAGCGGAAAAAAAGTCTGCCAAGATGTGTTGCAAAGGTTATCAAACAGGTCTATTATATAAGTATCTTCTCAGTCATTATTTTTATTGTTTTTTTGACCATAATAAGCACACATTCCATGCTTTCTATAATAATGTTTATATTGAAGTTCCTTCAGCGCAGATTGTATCTGTGGGTTAATCTGCTCACTTCTCGCGGCTATTTTTGAAATTTCCTCTGAAACTACCGCGTTATGTACTGCTTCAAAAGCATTTTTCCCCCACGCGAAAGGTTCATGATTTTTGCATAAAACCGCCAGAACTGCCATAACATCTTTATCTTTAAAATACTCCGAAATTAACAGACCAGTATTTTTTTCGTAATTGTTATCTATTTCTTCCTTTGTCAGACATCTGACACAAGAAATTTCCCCATAAAAATAGTCCGCATGAGTCGTTCCGTAACACGGAATACTTCTTCCAGCCTGAACCCAGCTGGTTGCCCAAGAAGAATGAGTATGAACAATACCGCCGATTTTAGGAAAAGCTTTATACAGTTCCAAGTGTGTTGCCGTATCAGAAGATGGATTATACTTTCCTTCCACTTTATTTCCTTCTAAATCTATAACCACCATATCTTCAGGCAATAATTTATCATAATCCACACCTGACGGCTTTATTACAAAAAGTCCTTTTTCTCTGTCAACACCGCTTACATTTCCCCAAGTAAATGTAACAAGGCCATATCTTGGAAGCATTGCATTAGCTTCATATACTTGTTTTTTTAATTCACTTAACATTGTTTATGATTCCGCCTTTCTCAGTTAAATTACAGCAATTCGCAAATTTTTCAGTGCAAATCAATAATTAAATATTTTCAATCGCCGCTTCTTCAATAGGTATTCCCTTTTTATAGCGCTCAACAAAAATATTAAAACCTTCCACATCTTTTTTGTTTGAAAGCATTTCCTCTCCAAGTTACAAAAAAGTATGCTATAATTTAGAAAGAGGTGGATTAAAATGATAGATAAATTTGAAGTTATAGAAGATACACGGCATCAAAGTTATGTAAAGTATAAACTATCCCACATATTAACGATTGTTATGTGTACTTTTTTATGCGGACTGGACGAACTTGGAGATATTGTAACTTTTGCTGAAAACAAAGCAAAATTTTTTAAAGACAATTTTGGGATTGAAAAAATCCAGTCAAAGCCAGCAATAAGCAGGGTTTTAAGTGTAACTGACGGTCAAGGAGTTGCAGAAGTAATAATTGA
>CATJCJ010000263.1 GCA_949738935.1 uncultured Eubacteriales bacterium
AATTTTTTATATATCAGAAAAATACATAGGATTAGATATTTTTGTAAACAACGGAATTTCATTTATTGATAATATGGGAATGACGCTTATCGGTTTTTTAGGTTTTATTGTCACTGGTTTGGCAATTTTAACAGGCGCAATATCCAGTAAGGTAGTAAAACATTTACAGGATAGAAATAAAATGCTTCCACTCGAAAAAATATTATTAAGTTTCTATTTACTAGGATTGGTAACAGCATTTGAAATTTTATTTATTATATTTTTGCATTTTATAAATTTATTGCCTTTTCCATCTATTAAAATTATTGATATAATTATTTTATCTTTACTAACATACTTTACTGTATTTATTATTTTTTACGCAGTTAAACTCATTGGAAATTGCCTAGAATTGTTTTATATTTTAAATAATATGCAAATAATCGAAGATAATCCTATTAATTTAAAAACAAAATATAATCAATATAGGATACTGGCATTAGAGAAATTGGTTTTAAGTGGGACATCCTTAGATACTATAAAAGAGTATGAGGAAACTATAGTTAATATTATCCTTAGTGATAATGATATTCCTGAACGGGAAAAGAATATGTATATAAACATGGTACAAAAACAATTTGGAGATTAAGATAATGAAAAGTACTTTAAAAGACACCTGTAGTGGGTGTCTTTATATGTTTGAAAAGGAGGTGGTTATTATAGAATTAAATACAATACTTTATATATTCACAGAAAAAATTACCAAGATTATCAATTTAAACAAAAAGAATACCAAACATCTTTTATCTTGTGAAGTTTTTGAAAAATCCTATGATAGTGGTCAAGCTCAAAATACAGGTATTTACTCAAAAAATGATGTAATTAATCTAATAAAATTATGTAATGCTAAATCTTATAAAAGTTGTTCAATTCCTGCATTAAATCATAGATCAGAAAAGCCTTAAGCGCTTTACCGTGCCCACTCATTTTTTCTTCCCTGTGCTTTTGTTATTGAAATAATAGAAATGATATAGTACAATTATATCGTAAGGTCGCAAGGAGGATAATACAAATGAAAAAAAGAAATATAATAGCGTTTTTAAATATGAAGGGTGGTGTGTGTAAAACAACATTGTGTAAAGAAATTGCACTGTGTTTATCTAATATCAATAAAAAAAAGATATTAATAATAGATATGGATCCACAATCAAATTGCACACAATCTTTTTTTGAGCGGTATAATGTATTAGGACATGAGGAAGATAAAATAATAACAGACTCAGGACATCTTCCATCTATTGAGAATATTTTTTCTCAAAACTCCGGAAGATTAGAACAAGTGACTTTGGAAAAAACTATTTATAAGTTGGAAAATAATTTACACATTATCCCTGGCGAGTTACATGCTATATTTATGGAAAGGGAAACTGGAAGTGGAGCCTCTGAACAAAAATTAAATAATTTTATTGAAAATAATAATTTAAAAGAAAAATATGATTACATATTTATAGATTGTCCTCCCACATATTCTTTTTATACAATTGCAACCTTTTTTGCATGTGATTTATATTTAGTTCCAGTTGTGCCTGACGCATATTCCTTATTGGGTGTTGATTTATTAGAAGAAGTTGTAAAACATGCCAAAAACACATATAAAGCGAATTTTCAATACAAGCCATTAGATAATCTAGGTATAATATTTACAAAAATCCCTAATGGATATAGAGCTGGAATTCAAAATAATATAATTCAGATAAAAGAAGCTTTATCTGATAAAAATATTTATATATTTGAAAATTATTTTATGAAATCAGAAAAAATAATTACATCTCAATTATCTAAATTCATTATAGATAGACAAGACGAAGCTTTGAAGAATAATATAATAGAGATTTGTAATGAGTTTGAAAGAGAGGTAAATAAATATAATGAACAAAAAAATAATATCAAAAAGGATAACTGATATCAAAAAATCAACAGACCTTGAATTAATAAAATTAGAATTATATGGAATTACCGTTGAGTTTGTTTTATCAAAAGAAGAATTTCCTTTAAATATAAACATAGCTAATTTCTTAAAAGAATTAAAAATTACTTACAAACCATATTTACTAAAAAGTCGTACAATGATGTTGGGGAAAATAATACGTAATATAGAAAAAGCTGATGAGTCACAAATACAACTCTATATTAATGACTTGAAAGAAAGTTGGAAATGACTGATATTTCAACTTCTGAAAAGGACGGGAAAGGTACAAAAAAAAGAAAAAATAACTATATGTCTGATATAATGAATAAATATAAAAGGGGAAGCAATGAAAAACTGTGAGTACAAAGAATTTGTTGACAAATATTTTCCTTTTTCAAAATATCACCATTTATATAGCGATGTTTATAGCATTATATGTAAAAATAATATCTTAACTGATATTTATTTAAAATATTCAGATATCAAAGATACACATGAATGTATTCTGTTCTTACAAAGGTATAAATGGGGATTAAATAAGATATTATTATATCTACCAATAAATGACGGAATAGGTATAAATGGTTGCATGAGATATTCTATTGAGCAGTTATTAAAGTTTTTATATTCTATTTGCTTTAATCACTCTATTGATAAAATAAACAAGACTAGTTATAGACATATAAAAGATGATTTAAAAACAAGAAATAGCTCTATTCGTGTTAGAAATGAAAGTTTAGAATGTTTATATACATATTATGCAAAATATTCTAATGATGTTCATGATAAAAATGCAAACAATCAAGAAATTGGATTTTTAGAGACAATTATAAAAAATGAGAGTAGGTTCATTAAACACGTTCACGCTGATTTAATTAATCTTACTAAACAATTTGATGCAATAATGATTTATCTTTTTAATATCACGGCAAATAATTTGTCTTTAGCTGAAACTCATCAATTACAAAGAATTCTACGTGCCAAACAATATAACACATTGATATCTCTAATGGAGAACAATAATAAGATTATGCATTAAAATAGTAAGATGGGTTCGTTCTTGAATCCCATCTTACTACTTTTACTCTCCTACCACTCATATCCACATACTTATTACAAATTTGAGATAAATCAACAATCGTTATAATGGAATTTTATTTGGTACTGCCAATAGCTGTTTGTGTTTGTAAATTAATTTCATAATAGTTATAACCATTTTCATCGTTTTCTACTAAGTTATACTTATACTTAAATATTCCAAATGTATTTACCATATTTGCAAATTCAGTATCAGTGCAAAAAGAACTACTCATTACATAATTTCCTGGATTTATTAATGAATCACTATATCTCCCATCAGTTGTAAGGTAATTGTTATCTAAATCAAAATATGCCATTGAATATGAAGTATATGCAATTGGAACTGTACTATTGTTTTTTATTTGAACCTCAATTTCTCTACTACCAATACTATTAGCTCCCTTATCTGTAGTGTTGAATTCTAGAATATTTACTTTTTCAAAATCAACGTTACTTTTTTGCGTATTTTCCCAATAATTTATTGATTCAGTTTGTAAATTCACTTCATAACACTTTTCATCTATATAATATTGATATGAAGTCACGTTTATATTAGCAATACTACTTTTATCCCTTCCCGAAAGATTAGAGTAGGTTTTCATAAAAGCAGTTTTTCCTGATTGCAACTGGCAATCATTAAATCTACCATCAGTACATATTTCATTGCCATCAACATCTAGGTAGCTAAAAGATACAGAAAAATAATTTATATTTTCTGTTCCATTATTAATAATTTTAAATGTAGAAATAATTTCATCATAAGATTCATCATCACGATTTAACATTTCAAACCCCAAAATATTCATTTTAGTGAAATCAATTTCATTATCATTATCAATCAAAGAATCTTTTTCACTATCATTAATATTTTTATCTATTTCTGATGTTTTAAACGATGAACTACCTGAATCGTCTTTTATTTCTTCCTTTTTACAACTAGTAAATATTAATAAGACAACAAATATAAATACTAACATTTTAATATGAGTAAGTGTTCCTTTTTCTAATTGTAAACCATTGCACATTATTGGCACCTCCATAATTTTCCAATATTCTATCATATTTTACCATATAAAGCCAATATTATTGTTTCAGTATCCATTTTAATTCAAAACCATATACACTTACAGCTATTATTTCCAAACTCTATTGTTGGAGAATATTCATCAAGCATTGCAAGTGTATATCCAAGCATTTTTTGTGATATACCCAAATCATTACTAGCTTTTTC
>CATJCJ010000264.1 GCA_949738935.1 uncultured Eubacteriales bacterium
AGAGAATTGAAAAGAAAATGCCTTATATCCAAACCACATTGATTGTTTATGAGCTTATAAGACTAAACAGTAAGATAAAAGGTTCCAATATAAAAATAGTATTTCTTCAGAAGATATTGGAGTTGTTCAAAAAGAAAGGATTGTTATACGCAAAGAAAATATACAAAAAATTCTTAATCGTTTGCAAAATATATATAAGCAAAAATATAGTTATGATATTTTCAAAAAAGCTGAAAATTCAGTAAATAAAGAATTAGATGAAAATAATCCCTTAATATCTCATTTATTAAAAATTGAACAACAAGAACAGAATAAATTTCCTAAAGTAGAATTTAATACTAAAAACAAAAATCACCAATACGAACGATAGTATTATTTTTATAGGCATTTTTTAAAAAATATTTAATTGTGCAGTATATAAAATAATTTTTAAAAGTGCCTTAATTTAACTGACTGAGGAAGTCCCACGCCTTTTAGGCGATGATATTTACTCTTATATTCAGCGGGAACATAAGCTCTCGCTGAATAAGGCGAACTTATTTGCCATCGGTTATGAATATTTTTATGAAATAAGAATATGAGTAGTCTTTGACTTGTTCATATATCAAAAAAGTTTTTCCTATATTCTTTTGGTGAAAGCCCTGTTTTTTCTTTAAAACGTTTTCCAAAATGGCTAACTTGATTAAAACCAACTTTTTCTGAAATATAACTTATTGATTTATCAGTTGATTCAAGTAAAGCAGCGGCTTTAGATAATCTAAATTCTATAAGATATTTATAAGGAGTGGTTTGCAGACATAACTTAAAACATCTTAAGCATTCTGATTTACTTACATTAGCGCTTTTTGATAGATTTTCTAATGATACATCTTCAGAATAATGCTCATTAATATATTTAAGAAATTTTTTCATACGTAAACCGGCTGTATTTTCTATTTTTTCAGACGGTATTTCAATATTTTTTAGTATTTCAAGCCATAGTGATGATAATATAGTAAGAACTTCATAGGGATAAATTTCTGTTTTATTCTTTTCAACAGCGCTCAAATTTCGCAGTAAAGTTAATACTTTAGTCCATTGGTTTTCCTCTGATTTAAAATGATATATTGGTAATTGTTTAAGTGACGTTATCTTATCCACAAAATTTTCAGCAGGTCCTCCAAAATAAAATTTAAGAAAATAATCAGGAAAAATAAAACTATTATAATGACTGTATTCAGAAGGAGTTACCATATGTATGACATTCTTATTAATTAGTATACCGTTACCATGTTCTATTATTAATTCTTTATCAAGAGTTTTTACTTTTATTTTTCCGCTATGAACATAGATGAACTGTAAATCCTCATGCCAGTGCATAACAAGAAAACCCAAGTTTCTTGGATAACTTTGTTTATTAATTACATCAAGTACTAAATACGGAAAATTTGTATCTTTATTTAAATTGACTGAGTTAATGTACCTTGTATTTTTCATTTTTTTGTTGTTCCTTTTTGGAGATATAATGATATTATTAGGTGATAAAATGATATTTTATAACGATATTTTATGATAATATTATATAGTAAAGATTGATAGTTGTCAATGGAGGTGAAATGTGTGTACTTTGAATACGGTGAAAAAGAAAAATTATATCTAAAGAATAAAGACAAAAAACTTTGCGCTGTTATTGAAAAAATTGGTCATATTTACAGAGAAACAGATAAAGATTTATTTTCGTCTGTTTCTCATCATATAATAGGACAACAGATTTCAACAAAAGCTCAAGCTACTATATGGAGCCGAATGAAAGAATATATTGAAAATATAGACGCTGATAATGTAATAAAAATAGGGGCTGACAAACTTCAATCTTTTGGATTGACCTTTAAGAAAACTTCATATATTATTGATTTTGCTGAAAAAATCAATAATAATGAATTTGACCTAAAAGGCATATGGGATAGGACTGATGATGAGGCAATAAAAGAACTTACCTATATAAAAGGAATAGGCGTCTGGACAGCTGAAATGATTCTTCTTTTTTGTATGAAACGACCTAATATTTTTAGTTTTGATGATTTAGCTATACACCGTGGTCTGCGAATGATTTATCATCATAAAAAAATTGACAGAAAACTTTTTGAAAAATACAGAAAACGATTTAGTCCTTATTGCAGTGTCGCAAGCCTGTACTTGTGGGCAGTTGCGGGCGGGAAAATAAAAGGTATGGAAGATTATGGGCTGAAAGGAAAGAATAAAGAAAATGGACAAACAAGAAAAGATAAAGGCGATTCAAAACAGAGATAATAAATATGATGGAAAGTTTTTTTGCGGAGTAAAAACAACAAAGATAGTTTGTTTTCCGAGTTGTTCTTCAAGGACTCCTCTTGAAAAAAATATAGAATTATTTGATACTTTGGAAGAAGCTATACAAAACGGATATCGTCCGTGTAAAAGATGTAAACCTGATATAAAAACTAAAAATCTTAAGGAGGAAAAATGATGTCAAATGTGATTGTATTATTTGAAGTGACAATTAAGGAGGGAAAGTTAGAAGATTATTTGAAACAAGCCGCTTCGCTTAAAGATATGTTGTCAAAAGTCGATGGATTTATTGGCGCTGAACGTTTTTCAAGTTTAGCTGTTGATGGTAAAATTTTAAGCAAGTCCGAGTGGAAAGATGAAGAAAGCATAGAAAAATGGCGCAATAATATGAGTCACAGAATGTGTCAAAAACACGGAAGAATACATAATTTTGAAGACTACAAAATTACCGTTGTTAAGCCTGTTCGTACTTATACAATGAATATCAGAAAAGAAGCTCCTGATGATTCAAATAAATATTTTGGAGAGTGATTTTTATGCAGTATACTGCTAAATATGTTTCACCTATAGGTGAAATTCTTATCGCTTGTGATGATATTGGTTTAACAGGACTTTGGTTTGATGGAGAAAAATATTACGCTAATAATCTTAATTCAGACCATAAGGAAATGGAACATTCTACTTTTGAAAAAGTAAAGTTATGGCTTGATGTATATTTTTCAGGTAAAGAACCAGATTTTACTCCGCCAATTCATATGATTGGTTCTGATTTTCGTATAGACGTATGGAAAATTTTATGTCAAATCCCTTATGGAAAAACAATGACATATGGGAAAATAGCGGATATTATCGCTAAGCAAAGGGGACTTTCACAAATGTCCGCACAAGCTATAGGCGGTGCTGTGGGACATAATGAAATTTCTATTATTATTCCATGTCATAGGGTAGTTGGTACAAATGGCAGTTTAACGGGATATGCAGGAGGTATTGATAAAAAAATAAAGTTGCTTTCTCTTGAAGGAGTTAATGTGGAAAAATTATTTATACCAAAAAAAGGTACAGCGTTATAAACATAATTTAAATGATAATGGAATTGTTAAAAATATAAAAGAGGTGTTATATATGCAGTTATCCAATATTGAAAAAATCCAAAAATCTTTTACTTTTCAATCAAAAAACTTTGAAACAAAGGAAATGAATTTTTCAAAAGAAGAATATCTTGATTATGTGGTTTCTTGTATAAGGCCGTCTTTATCTGATTCCGTACTTGAAGCGGCGGCGGGAACATGCGCATGCGGTCGTTATCTCACTCAATTTGTAAAAAGCGTTACCTGTCTTGACATTACGGCGGCTATGCTTGAAGTAGGAAAGAATGAGGCTTTAAAAAGCGGTATTAATAATATAAATTTTGTAAATGGGAATATTGAGGATATGCCATTTCCTGATAATAGTTTTGATATTGTAATATCTCGCCTTGCGTTTCATCACTTTACAGATATAAATATGCCTTTTAAAGAGATGGTGCGTGTGTTAAAGCCTAATGGTAAACTTGTATTAATTGATATGGAGGCGGCAGAGGAATCTTTAAGAAATATTGAGGACGAAATTGAAACTCTTCGTGACCCTTCGCATGTAAAAAATTTAAGCAAAAGTGAAATTTTAAGATTATTTTATGAAAATGAAATAGAGATTGTTAAATGTGAAAGTACAAAAATTCCTGTATCTTTGTATGAGTGGATGAAGCTGACCGGAACGCCTGCTAAAATACAAAATGAAATCAAGAAAAAAATCACAGAAGACATAAACTTAGGATTAAAGACAGGATTTTGTCCTTATATCGAAAACGGTAATATATTTTTCCATCAAAGATGGTTGTTGACAATAGGTAAAAAATGAAATCAGAATAACTATAGCAATCCTATAAAATAACACCCCTATTGACAAGAGAGGTATAATAAAGATAGAGGTGATAAAAATGTTACATAATGAAGCAAGAGAATTACTA
>CATJCJ010000265.1 GCA_949738935.1 uncultured Eubacteriales bacterium
ACTCAAAAGTCTGCGAAGTGCTTCACAATTCGCTTACCGACTTTTGCCGCAAGCGGACGTAAAATATTTTTTTACCGTTATTCAAGTTCTTTCACTATAATTGTAAACTCGTACACATCACTGTTAAATTTTACGGTGGCAAGGAAAGGAGAATCGCTGATAATTTTAATCAACATTATCAAACCACCGCCGGTACCTTTTATAGCCGCGTATGCCGCTCCGGCGACTATGGGAATAATTCCAAAGGTTTCAATTAAAGTATCTATAATTTCCAAAAAACCTGTTAAAACAGATAAAGCGTCTTTCATCTCATCACGGTCAAATATATTCTGAGCGATACTTGTACCGGTTTCTTTTAACTTATTTAATTTATACTCTATTGAGTTCATTGCTACGGACATTTCAGCGTCAGCGTTTCCCGCTGAGTTAGCCATTTCAAGCATGGCTCTTTCTGCCGCCGAAAAGTTTTTGATTACCGACGCTCCTATATTCGCCCTTAATTTTCCGAACATCATCTCTAAAGCCGCGGCTTGTGTTTTATCACTGAGAGAATCCCATACATCACTTATCTCTTTTAATATTTGAAAAGTACTTTTATATGTGTTTTCATCTTCCATTATGGAAACGCCTGTTAAATCATATAAATCTCCCTCTATGGTTTTTAACGAGTCATCAACCTCCATGGTTTCCTCGTTAAGACCCCGTAGTCTTAAAGCCATAGTTTTAAAACCGTTTCCGACACTTCTGTCCTGTGTAATCTCAAACGCGGCTGTCTCAAGAGCGATTGTCTCATCAAGAGTATTGTTTCCCTCTTTCATGGCTGATACAGAATCTTGAAGCATGGCTATCACGTCTGAATTTGTTAAAGCGAATTTGTTGCCTACAACGTTGACTTTTGACATAATTCCGTCAAGAACATCATCCACATCCACGTCATACGCTTTCATAACACTGACAAGCCCGCTTGTCGCCTCATCGGAAGACATACCTGGAGATATTAATTTAAACTGTGACGACAGCTGCGCCATTTGGGTCGCCGCCTCAGCTGAGGAATAACCAAGTCTGCTCCAGGCGGAGGCTTGAGTAAGGATTTCCTGGGTTGTGACCCCCATTTGTTTAGCTGTATCGTTAGCGGAATAATAAAAATTTTCCAGCTGAGAATTTGTCATGGTTGTGGTCTTCTTTAAATCGACCAAAGCTGTATCAAGATTATATACTGTGGAAATTCCGTTTTTAACAAAATCGGATATTTTCATAATTATTGAGGTTGTACTAAAAAACATTGAAAACACAGGCGCTATGTTTTTAAAACTTTCTTTAAAAGATTTACCCATAAGTCCCGCCGCGAGAGCCTGTGATTTAATGTTTTCAAACTGTTCTTTTATATTAGTGAGTTTTACTTTATCAGCGCCGTACAAATCAGTACGCAGCTGATTCAGCTTATCACCGAATGTTCCTGCCGCTTTGGAGTTTCGCTGCATCCAATCTCCGATATTTCTTGATAATTTTGTGTTTTTTATATTGTCGATTTTAGCTCCGTCAACAGAAAGTTCCTTAATTTTGTTTTTACTTGTGTCAAGTTCTTTTTGAAATTGTTTTTGTGCCTGAATGAGTTTATTTGGGTCATTTGAGGAAATAAAATCCTTTGAGGCGTCAGATAATTTTTTATAGCTGTTTGTTAAAGCCTGTACACGTGATTGGGCTTCAGTATTGTTTTGTCCGAATCTTTGTAAATCAGCTATAAGAGATTTTATTTGAGCGGAATAACTACCTGTATCAATTTTATATTGAATATTTGAGGCCTTTTGAGCCATCTGATTTGAGGCTCTTTGAATGTCAGCCAGTCTTCTTCCCGCGTTTGAGACAGCGGTGTTTATTTCTCTGCCAATATTCTGACTAATATTTCGGGCTTGATTTATAATACCGTTTTGGTCAATATTGATTTTAAGATTAAATTTATTTTTATTTAGTACTTTTCTTATATCAGATAACGCTGATTCTGTTAATTTGGCGTGGTCAATCTTTACATTTAAACCATTAATTCTTTTTAAAATATTTTTTAAATCTCTTGATATATTATCAGTTGTTCTTGGAATATTCAATCCGAGAACAATCTCACCGTCATTATTTGAGGCCATTTATCAGTACACCATCCTTTTTCATATTAAAAAGCCGGATTTTTTTCCGGCTTTTACATTTATAGCAATCACACTTAATAATAACAAAGTTCAGCGGACAAAAATCCTTTTCACTATGTTGTTGTCAATTGGCGTAGGCTTTCGACTACGCCTGCTTTCCACCGCCTTGTGAAAATAATTTTTATCTCGCTTCCTTTTTATCATTATTAAGTGGTATTGCTATAGTAATATACAATAGGTCTTATAATATTTAAAATTATTCCGTATTTATTGCTTTGATTAAATTCCCGAACCGATTTCTCAACAAAGTTTGTACCCTCAAAATATCCAAATCTATGTATATCTTTAAACCACACATCTTTTTTTACCCGCCACCCGTCATTCATAAGCCAAAACGCGTTGGCTGAATTTTTATTTAAAATAGAATTATGTATGGCATTCTCATTAATAATGATTTCAGCCGTAATGGTTTTATTGTTTGAGGAAAAAATACATATATCATTTACCGAAACAGATTTCCTTAAGTTTCCTCCTGAACTTCCTCTGGCATATACAGATGGTGTGTATGATGAGTAATAATTATCAATATTTTTTTGTAAAATATCGGCAAATCGCCTTGTCTCAATTTCTAAAACCTGTCCAAAAGTTAGATTTGTGTTAGGGTACTTTAATTTTTTTACATTTATGTTCTTTATTATATTTTTTATTGACAAGTTATCACTGCCTTTTATGTTATAGTTTGTTTCTATTCATCTGAGCGGCTTTTATTAAAATACATGTCAACCAGATTTTTAATATTAAATTTCTTTAACTGTTTATTAAGTTTCTCGGTATCAATCTCAGAAACTTTGTTAGACGTAATATTAATAAACTCAATAAAGGGCTCAGCTAATTCATCAAACTTTGACACAATATTGATATTTGTTTTGGAAATCTCATCTTTTTTCATCTCTATTTTTTCGTTAATAGATTTTATAATACTAATTAACTGGGGATTAGAAGTATTTTGAACTTTCTCCAGATAGTCCATAGCTATATTGTAATCAGCGTCACTGTCGCCGTTTGAGAGATATCCGCCGTAATATTTGATGTAAGCTAAACCTATTGCATAGTCGTACAACTCAGGAATATATGATGTTATGTTTGTCTCATCGTCTGTGTCAAAAACAGCGTTAAATACTTCATTTATCATTTGAATTGTTTCTGAGAAAGTAATTCTTTCTTTAAATTTTAATTCCATAGTATGTAATCTCCTTTATAATATATTTATATTTACAAAATGTTATTATTTAAAGTGTATTTATCTCAATTTCGGTACGGGGATTTTGTTTGTCATAATCAGTTTTTAAAGTTAATGAGTGTAAATGAGACTCATCATCGTCTATAATAAAGCCTGATTCCGTAAAAGCGTCCAGCAGGAACTTGGGGACTTGATTATCAACATCATGTCTCCTTTTTGTATCAAAATAAACTGTAATAGTTATATTGAAATTTTTCAGACCCGTATTTGAGTATCCTAACTCGTTAATCCACCATATTCCAAAATTTTTCCATTTTTGTTTCAAAGAATTCATCTGAATTCGAGGCAATATACACCATTGGTTTATGCTTGGGTGATGAGGTTTTTCTATTTGTTTCTTTCTGGCTCTTGGATGTGATGTAAAATAATATTTGTTATAATTGTCTATAACAGTATTGTCTATAATAAGTTTTATATTTATCATCTTCTCTCATTAATTTCTTTAGAGTTGAAATTATCTGTATTTACATATTGTACATCAAGTTTAACATCATTTTTGATAGATTTTTTATGTGATTTTAAATATTTGTCATACTCACTTTTGTCAATGACCTCATATCCGGATGAGGTTTTTTTTATGTAAGCTGTAATACTCGATATGTTTTTATTAGTAACAAACTGTATTTGCTCGTTATCATATTCAGCGACAACAATATTGGTGTTTTTATTAAAACTTAATATTTTACACAATTTAATCACTATTTTACCTCCCTATGAAATCGGGAAGCGGCATAACCGCCTCCCTTTAAATTAATATATTAATCCTCTTCCTCAAGAATTAAATCAAGCATCTCATTGTCTTCATTTACAAGCAAGTCGCATGTTATTGTTATAGTTCCTGGGTCACCGTTATTTGACATGGCGAGGCTCATATTTGACTGGGGAGATACTTTATAAGCGATAAACTTATAAGGCAGCAATTCGTCATTTTCTGTTTTCATGACAGTATCCCCATATACAGTAAACGCTTTTGGGAAAGAACTTCCTTTAATAGAAATTTTCTGTATATTGCTGTTGATACTTTGAATATAATAAGCGATTACTTTGTCATCTTTTGCAGCTCCGGTTATTGTTACTGTCTGACCGCTGACAGTAACGGTTTTTGGCTCGCCGCAGTCATCATCAGCGGAAAATATATTTACAATACTGCCGTTTGCCGGTGTTTCGGTAAGAGTAACCGTGGTATCGTCTCCAACGGTGAGTTCTTCTCTTTTAATAAATTTAGCTGTTTTGGAAACATCTCCGCCTGTTAAAAGCTGATACAATTTAAAACTTTGCATTTGTGTCTCAATGGTAAGTGTGCCGCCTCTTTCTCCTGAAAACGCCACACGTTTTGGATGTCCTTTGCCTCCATAAGCGAATACAGATTCGCCTGTAAGTTCTGTTGTGGTAACGTTAGCGAAATCTAAATTTAAAAAAGGTATTTTTGTTTTATAATCAATAAAGGTGAGGTCACATACCTCTCTGTTTGCCATTAATGTATTTTTATTTCCCATAATTTTAATCCTCCTGATTTTTAATTATATTTTTTTAATTATGTTTTTTAATTTTTATACCACTCATCGCCTTTAAATGTATTTTTACTGTTTCCATACGCTGCCACAGACATCTTCTGTATGTCAAAAAATACATTGTTTTGCTCTTTTTTAAAGTGCTCAAACAGCTGATAAATTGTTAAATCCCATATATTTATGAAATTTATAGAATTGCTTTTTACGGCAATACCTGTTATTAAATTCGGTAAGTCAATATCAAAGGCATTTTTACTTTTAGAAAAGTTTTCTTTCGCTTTTTTGATTTTACTCAATATTTTTAAAGCGCGTTTATTTTTTACTTTTGATATGTCTATACTTGTGTCGGAATGAGCGGTTCCGCACCTTTGAAGAATTATATCACGTATTTCCTCAAATATTTCTCTGTGTATTATACCAACAGGTATTATATTTCCATTATTGTCATAATCATTAAATGTAATAAAAACTTTATTATCATTGTTCCATATAACATTCTCATCAAAGAAAAAATTGAATATTTCTGTAAATATATTCTTTAAAAACTCGTTATCAAAAATAAAGTCATATGTACTTATTTTTAATTTATCCTCATCGGGTAAAGATTTGTACCATTCCAATTTTGATATATCAACTTGTTCACAATATGTTTTTAAATCCATTATAAGATATGATATATACGCGTTATATTTTTGATAAGTGACTTTAGGGTTCCATATATCTTTTAATGTTGGAGACCTTATACTCCCGACTTTATCAATATAAAAGGGCAGGGGAGATATAAGGTCAGCGTAATCAAGTCTCATAAAATTCCTCCCTATCTGAAATCCGGTACAATAAATGTCATATTGCGTCCGACAAAATCATTTGATAAAATTAAGTCCACACTTTGAAGCTCAAATCGTCCTATGCCAAATTGTTTTATTCTCTTTTTTATCGTTTCTTTATCAGATGGACATAAAAGTTCCTCTATGTATTGTGATAATATATCATATCTAAGACCATAATAATTTTGTGGTTTCTCAGTGTATCTTGCGATATTTTTATGACAAACCGCCTGAACAGATATTTTCATCGTTTTAATTGTTGGACTCGCTCTTGGCATATATGTCTCAAAAAATATATAACTTTGTGTATCTGTTACAACGGGCTCTGTATAGAGATGAGGAAGTATATATTGTTCAAGTTCCATATCTAAATCATCAAACTTATTCGCATAATCCTTACCAAGTAATAATTGGCATATATTTTTATCGTTAGCCAATATGGAATACAGACAGTCTTTATATTTTCCTAATTCTTTGAGCATTTGTTTCCTCCTTATGTGTAATTCTCAACAGTTATAGTCATTTTATCAAAAGTGTTTTTTGTCTTGTCAGAAAATATTAGGTCAAAACTTTTGCCAATCAAATCGTTATATAAATCGGATACTTTAATTCTTATTTGATTATCGTTTATAATGACAATTAGGCTGTCCATAAAATTACACTTAATTGTCCACATACCAATAGTGTTTAATATACTTCCGTTACAATCTGTAAATATACCTGATATAGTTTTAAAATTGCCGCCTAATTTAATGACAGGTTTTCCTTTGTATATTATTTTTGGCGTGATACCGGAAATATGGGTTAAGTCGTTATCCTCTAAAGACGAAGCTGTATAATCACATATTCCCAATTTAATGTTATCTTTGTCACTCTTTTCTGTTTGAGTTACCGTTATTTTACATAAACCTTTAAAACTGGTCATATCATTTTGGGTCAGTTTATATACAAACGGATTATTTTTGTAATCGTAAGTTAAAAAGAATTTTTTGTCATAAGGCAAACACACTGTATCTATTGAAAGAGGCAAAGTAATCATATGCTGAGATGATGTAATTGTGTAATTTTTGTTTTCGGTAACACCTGAGTTATATTGAGTACTGTTTTGATCAAAACACATATATTCTATAATATCCAAGTTATTATCCTGCCATCTCAGGCAGTAATTGCACTCTGTCAGTTTTGATATATAATTGATATTATCTATACAATCTGTTTCTGTACAAATCCACCATGTGTTATCTTTAGTGTTATGAAAAGTATCTCCAAGTTTCACAGGTTCTGTGATAAGAGTTTTCATTTTCATTGTATGCCCATTTGCGGACGACCATTTTCTGTTATATAACCGAGGGTGTATTTTTGTACTATCTTTAGGTTTTCTGCCGTTTATCCATAAAAAGAAAGTGTCACAGTATGAAGGGTCGCGCTTATTTTCAATTTTTTCTGTAAGAATCGCGTCTGATATCATTTCATCACGGGCTGTCATACCGCTTTGTTCCATACGTTTTTTCATTAGATATAAACTCATTTTTGTATCCTCTTTTTATTCATGGCTATGTCATAAAGTTTAGATTTTTTATATGATTTATTGATTTCTATTTGTTTATTTTCTGCCATTAAATTGTTTTTTAACTCAATACATTTAGAAAGCATATCTTTATTATCGTATTTATGAAAATCTGTTGTGGACATTCCGGCTTTTAAAGCTTGGCCCGTAAGAATATAGTTGGAGGCAAGCCATTCTATGACCATATAATTTACGAGTATCTCAAAGGTATTATCGGTGAGTTTAAAATTGAATTCTTTTAACTCATCATCTCTGTCGGACAAATCTTGTTTGCAGTTCTCGAATTTTACACACGCCGGCCGAATGTAATTTGTCACAATCTCATAAGCTGATGTGATATCCATTTTTATAAAAGAATAGTCTTTAATTTTGTCAAAAAGAGCGTCGGCAAGTTCTTTGTAAGATGTGCGTGACATAAATTTTCACCCGCCTTTTTACTTAATCAATCATATCATCAAAATCGTGTTTAAGTTTTTCACTTAACAATCTGATTACATTTATATTGACTAAAGTTTTATTTTTAATCATCTGACTTATTTTTGATATGAGGATATCTCTCATATTCACATCGAGAGCTATGTCTATGGTTCTTTTAATAACGGAAATATCTGATGACAATATTTTCTTTAAATCATTGATTTTTGCCACATTCTCATATACGCGAGTGAGTCTGAATTTCTTGACGGCTTTCTCGTTAAGCAATATTACCAAGGGCTTATTGAGAAAATCTCTTTTATGATTATTCATCTCATTTAATTCGGCTACAGTCATATATTCCACGGCTCCTATCCGATTCCATCTGAAAACAGCGTTGTTTGTGCGGGATATGTATGTCAATCCTCCAAAAGTGACGGATTTAACGGCGATTAAAGTGTCTATAGGCAAATCTTCCGTTGAGATATCCTTTGATTCGCTGTCCGATTCGTCCAAATCATCAATAGCGTCCGATATTCCAGCCAAAAGTGAACCAGAATTATCGGACGGCGATTCTTTTTGAGTGTTAACATATGATGTTGTTTTTTGTGTATTCAAATCGTCATCATTTATGATGTTGTCGATTGTGTTTGTCTCATTTCTCGCCTCCTTGATTTTATCAATTAATTTATCTCTTCCCATAT
>CATJCJ010000266.1 GCA_949738935.1 uncultured Eubacteriales bacterium
GGCTCAAAAGATTGATTTGGATAAGCTGTGTTGGTATGCGGCGTTTCATAATACGGCGCACCATCCGCATATTCATTTGATCGTATATTCAAGCGATCCGAAGCAAGGGTATCTTACGAAATCGGGAATAGAAAAAATACGGAGTACACTTGCAAATGATATTTTTCGGAGTGAGCTGCAAAATCTATATCAGCATCAGACGGTGGTGCGTGATAATCTTCGCTCTGAGGCTAAAAATATGATGACAGATATGTTGTCGGAGTTGCAAAGTAATACTGATTTTGATCCGCAGTTGGAACAGCTTATTTTAAAGTTACAATCGCAGCTTAAAAACTCCAAAGGTAAAAAGGTATACGGATATTTGCAGCCGAATGTCAAAAAAACTGTTGACCAAATCGTTGCTGTGCTTGCACAGAATTCCGTTTTGAAAAAGATGTATGAGCAGTGGTGCGAGCTGGAACGGCAGAAGTATGAAACATATACAAGTGCCGTACCGAAATTTCCGCCATTGGAGGAAAATAAGGTTTTTAAGCCTATTAAAAATGCTGTTATCAAAGCAGTGTCGGAGATGGATTTTTCTGTCCCGAATATGGGAACGGAAATGTTTCCATACGATGAGGAAATAGTATTGCATGAGGATTGGAAAGATGCGGAAAAGCAAAATATCGTTTCCGAAAAACATCACTTGAATTGGCGTGGAGATTATAAAATTGCACGTAAATATTTGGCGGATAAGCAATACGAAAAGGCTTTTGATTTATTTCAAGCAGAGGCGCAGAAAAACAATGTCATTGCGCTTTACAGCATAGCGAAAATGTATCATCAAGGCTTGCTCGGCAGGGAAAATGCTGCAAAAGCACAGGAATACTTTGCGAAAATGCTTAAAGGTTTTTTGTCATTAGAACCGAGCGCGGGAAAAATGCAGCCGTATATTTGGTATCAGCTTGGCAGGTTATATAACTTCGGATATGGTACGGAGAAAAATTATTTTGAAGCTTTCAAGTGGTACAAAAAAGCTGCCGACAAGGGTAATGCTTACGCTTGCTATGAAACGGCGAAAATGCTTCAAAAAGGTATTGGAACGGAAAACAGCTTGGAACAAGCCGAGTTTTATTTTGAAAATGCTTACAAGGGCTTTTGTAAAACCCAAAGAGAAAACCTTGATGATAAAATTCTGTATCGGCTTGGCGTAATGACTTTAAAAGGCTTGGGCTGTGAAGCGGATAGAGATTGCGGAATTGAGTATATAAGGCAATCCGCAGAATTAGGAAACGAGCATGCGAAAATATTTCTTGAAAATACGGACAGATACAATGCGGCAGCGATTCAAAACGCCGTTATATCTATGCTGTTTTCTTTTGGCAGGTTGATTTCCGATGACTATAACCGCAGTCTTAGACAACAAAATATGCGCACAGAGCATAAGCTTAAATCCGTAATCCGCCGCAAGAAAATGGCACTTGGATTAAAAGAAAGCTTAACCGAACAAAAATTCTAAGAAACCTGCTAATAAAAGTCAATACCAAAAATGAAAAAAGAAACAGGAAAATAATGGAGCAAAAAAGAATGAAAAACAGGCACAACAAAATAGACCCGTAGCAAAATCGCAAAGGCGACGCTTCGCGTCGGAGTTTATCGCATTACGGCACATCCCGATTTTGGGCAAAGAAAAAACCGCTCCCAAGCTGATATAAGTTGGCTTTAAGCCGTATCAGCAAATGCGGGCGGCGGTTCTTCCAAATCGGTGTTGCGCATTTGCCGAGCCGCTCGGGTCGCACTCCTGCGTAGCCCTATCCTGCCGGCAGACAAAATTAGTATTACCGGTTTGTAGAACACTTAATCATTTTCCCCCCAATATATCAATGCACTCCTTGACACGGTCGTAGTAAATGCGAAGAAATTTATTCGCTCCGGCAATCATATAGACCTTGTATGGTTTACCCTCGGCACGTTTGCGGTCAAGGAACTGAAAAATAGGTTCATCAGTGTGTTTTAATTGCAAAACGCAGCACATCACTTGAAACAATGCTCTTCTGAGATGCGGCGAGTCTTGTTTGGAAATGCGCCGCGAATGTTGATTGTAGCTGCCGGATTGATTTTCCGGAGGTTCAATTCCGGCAAAACGTGCAAGAGATGAGCGTTTTGGAAAGCTGCGAATATCGCCGATTTCAGCAATCAGTTGAGGCGCAAGGGTTTTACCTACACCGTGCATTGCGATAACCGTTTCATATTCGGGCAGCTCAGACGCAAGTTTTTCCATCTCTGACTTGATAACCGAAACCGTTTCACAAAGCTTGTTGAGTTGAGAAACTGTGCTGATAATGAGCGATTTGGTATAATCGTTTTTCGGCAATGTGCTGAAATGACCTGCGGACGCAGCGTAAATATCTTCAGCTTTCTGAACGGAAAAGTGATAGCCTTTTTTGCAGCACCACTTTTTATACTTCTCTGTGAAAGCTTTCTCGGAAAGCGAAGCAATGCACTCGCAATGCCAAAAATCGGCGACAAAGTCGATCCGCTTTTCGTGACCGTCAGACTGTCTGGCAGGGCTTGAAAACAACTCGTTTGCACCGGGAAAGGTTTGATCGAGAAGCGAAATAAGGTTATTTTTCAGCATAGTTTTGATTTTGGTGTATTCGCTAAGCTGACGGTTGTAAATTTTGATGATCTTGCGAATATTGCTTCCGGGTGTGTATGGTGATAGCTTAGCCCATTTGTCAAGACAATAGGAAGCTATTTTCAAGGAGTCAACCTTGTCTGTTTTGTCACGGCGAATTGTATCATTGCCGTAATTGTAAATCAGCTTCGCATTTACCACACTGACAAAAATCCCGGCATTGCAAAGACTTTCCGCAATCGGAGCAGAATACTTTCCGGTATGCTCCAATACGACACGAGATTCGCCTTTGAGATACAGAATGAAATCAGCCAAATCATTCAAATCTTTTGAAGTGTGCGCAACATCAAAAGGCTTTTTCACGATCTCGCCAAAGGGGCGGATAACCGCAACTGTGCTTTTGCCTTTTGAAACATCAATACCAATAGCGTTCATAAAAACTCCTTAAAATTGGATTTGTAATCGGCGACCACCGGTTGCTTATTGCCTATTCTATTTGCTGAGGTACGCGAACGCACTCGGAAATGAGCGGAACTACCTGCTCTAATCGAACGCTGCAACAAGAGGATGGCTGACTGTTTCTTAGACGGACGTGAAAGTCCAAAAGGAGTGTCGTCAGACCTATTACCCTCTTATTGTAGCCTAAACAACAAGCGCGGATACATTGCGATTGGCTACCGCATGGTCTCCGTAATTTTATTGTAGCAAAGGACTGGTATGCTTAATAACCGTGAAATATACTCAACAAACCTTCCCCATCGCGCAGTGGCAGTGTATATGTATCTGCGTGACCGAGCAAATAAAGATGGCTTTTGCTATCCCGCAATAAATACGATAGCGCAGGATTTGAAAATATCAAAAAGCACCGTCAAACGTGCATTGGCTGAACTCGAAAAAGAGGGCTACATCAGCCATGAACGCAGATACAGAAAAACAGGCGGCAACTCTTCAAACATTTATTATGTCGCTCGTCCGCCTTAAAAATTATATGTCCACTAACAAGGGAAATTTCTGCAATTCTTGTGGACTTAGGATAGGGTCACAGTGGACATACAATGTTAAGTTACCAATTTAAGAAAAGATATATTGCAAAGGAAAAAGTTTATTATGCAATCAAAA
>CATJCJ010000267.1 GCA_949738935.1 uncultured Eubacteriales bacterium
GGAAACTTCAAGTTATAGAAGAAATGATAGAAAAAAATATTACATACAATGTTTCTTAACGCTTTCGGCGCTTAAAGAACAAAGCGCCTTTCGCTAAAACATTGTATGAAATATTTTTTTAGGGGGGCGACTCAGTTCTTGAGTTTCCGAGGAAGTCTATTTATGTTTTCAAAAATAGCTTTGGTAAGTTTTTTTATTATAGGTTTTCATATTTTTTCTCCTTATATATATACATTTGGAAAGCGTTGATTTTTGTTTTTTAACAGTCAACGCTTTCTTACTTTTTATTTTTCCGGTAATTGGGTTTTTAAGCGCCTATTGTAATCAGTATTTATCCACAATTTTTTGTTTTTTTGAGTTTTAATTGTATTTTCTTAATAATTTTTATTAAGATTTTTGAGATTGACACCGATATAATTAGTATAAGATGTATATATATAAAATACAATACTTTTTTTGGCGCAATAAAAACATCTGATTGTGCTTGATATTGGCGTTTCCGTTGATTTTCTTATGAGAGATTGACAGAGGCAAAAATTTAATTTATTAATTTTATAAGGAGGAATTGTTATGTATACTAATACTACACGTATTACGGGCTTATCCGGTTCAGGTATTGATACTGACTCTATGGTTCAAAAGCTTATGCACGCTGAGAGTTCTAAACTATATAGATATCAGAGAAACTTGCAGTGGAAAACATGGCAGCAGGAAGCCTACAGAAATATTATTACTAAATTTAAAGATTTTCAAAGCAAATGGTTTGGTACTTCTTCAACAAGCACAAATCTTAAATACTCAGCCGCTTTCTCCAGCTTCAAGAATACTGTTAAATCCTCTAAAGGAGGAGAGTCTGAGGCGGTTACTATTAATAAATCCACTTCGGCTCAAAAGTATGAGCTCGCTGTTAAACAACTTGCTCAGGCTGATACGTATGTTGGAAATAATACTGTTGGGAAAGAGCTTAAAGCTGAGGCCAATATCTCTGAAATAGCCGCTAAGCTCGCTAAAGGGGAGGATATTGAGTTTAATATCGCTCTTGACGGGGTTACTAAAAAAGTTACTTTGTCTCAGTCGGATTTTTCGGGCAGTGTTGACAGCTCAAGTCTTGAGACAGTTTTAAATAACAAACTTAATAAGCTTTTTGGTACTGAAGGAAGCGGAGCTAATGAAAAATCTAAAGTTCAAGTTGAAATTGCCGCTGATGGCAAGATGCTTTTTAAACCAAATTCTTTGGGTCATGATGTTAAGCTCAGTTATTCGGGAACAAGCTCTGACAGTATTTTTAACTCAACAGTGACTTTGACTGACAGCGGTAAGGATTTGACGGGAAGTTTTAGTGTTAAAGTTGGAGGAACAATATATCAAATAACTGTTGACGCTAATACTAAGGGAGATACAATCGCGGCTAAAATAAATAATAAGCTGGCTGAGATAAAAGATGCTGACGGTACTACTTTATTAGACGGTTATCTTTCAGCTTCTATTAAAGACGATAAGCTTGTTTTAACATCAAAAGCCAACAGTAACATTACAGTTACAGCGGGAACAGGCGGACTTTCCGGTGTTATTACCAATACAAATTTGAAAACGTCAAATGACCTTAAAAATTATTTTGGAATTACTTCAGGCTCAAGCAAAGTTGAAAAATCAACTTCTCTTGAGGAAATTTTTGGGGACTCTCTTTGGAATGGCGGAGGAACATCTTTTACCATTAACGGTAAAGAATTTAAATTTGATGAGTCTGACCCTGACGGATTTAAAAAGGATACTAATCTCGCTACTTTCCTGGAAAAAATAAATTCCAGTGACGCCGGCGTTAATATAAGTTATAACGCCACAAATCAGAAGTTTACTATTAAAGCTGAGGAATCAGGAAAAGTTAATGAAATTGAGTTTGGCGGTGACGCCGGTACTAAGAGTGTTTTGACAGCTCTGGGATTGGCTGACGCTTCCGGAAATATTGACAGTGTTCATACGGATGCTCAGGACGCTATTTTGTCTGTTGACGGCGTTGAGACAACAAGGGCTACAAATACTTTTGACCTTGAGGGTATGAATATTACTTTGAATAAAGTAACCGAGGCCGGGGAAACTATTACACTTGGAAACGAAGTTGATGTTGATAAAATATACGAGAGTATCACTAAATTTGTTGAGGAATATAATACTCTTATCGGAGACCTTAACACACAAGTTAAACAAACAAGAGCGAGAAGTGATGATTACAGCTATTATGAACCTTTGACTGACCAAGAAAAGAAAGAAATGGATGAGGACGAAATTAAACTTTGGGAAGAAAAGGCTAAGACAGGTCTTGTTTATAGAGACAGTACAATTACCAGTGTTTTGTCAAAAATGAGATCCACAATGTATTCTTCTTTTACAAAAGTTGACGGAACTAAAATTTCGTTGTATAATTTTGGTATAACAACATCTTCTGATTATACTGATAACGGAAAACTTGTTATTGATGAGGATAAGCTTAAGGCTGCTATTACAAATAATCTTGAGGATATTCAGTCAATCTTTACGGGTTCTGGAGTTGGCGGAAAAGGTATTGCCGATAAACTTGATGAGATTGTTAACGGGGCTGTTGGAATTAATGGTTCTCTTCGTGAAAAGGCGGGTATCGCTGGAACAGCTTCCGCAAATGAGAATACTTTGAGTAAGGAAATTAAGGCTATTAATGAAAAAATAGCCGCTGAGAAAGAAAGACTTGTTGCTAAAGAGAATAAGTATTATTATCTGTTTTCTAGTATGGAAACTTCAATTATAAACTCAAACAGTCAGATGGATTCACTTTTATCTATGTTGGGATAATAATTGATTTTATAATTTGACTTTGGGAGATTTGAGCTTTATGAATAGTGATGATAAAAAAGAACTTTTAAAGTTACTAAAACAAAAAAAAGACTGCCTTCAGACAATTCTCAAAATGACAAAAGAAAGAAAGTTTAATGTTGTTGAGGAAGATGTTGAGAGATTTTATAATTTTTTTCAAAAAAGAGAGGTTTTTTTTGAAAAATGCAGGAATATTGACAATAAAATCAGCGGATATGATATTTCTGATGATGATAAAAAAAGTTTTTTTTACAAGGATGTTGAGAAAACAGAAAGTGAGATTAAGGAAATTATCCGTCAGATTATTGCTATTGATGAGAAAAATAAGGTTATTATGGAAGAGCTTATGCGGCTTATTAAAGATAATATCCGAAATTTGAAAGTATCCAAGCAGGTTAGCAAAGGATACAATGATTTCTTTTATAACGAAAGTTATGGGAGATTTGACAGCAGTAATTAAAAGAGTAGAGGATTTAATTTGAAGTTATAAGTTATAAGGGGGGTCTATTAAAATGGATTTTGATAGTCTTAATATTTCGAAAAATAATAATATTCAAAAAAGTTACTCCTCTGATTACAAAAGCAACGGTATTGCTAAAAATGCTGATTTCAAAGTTTCAGAGGAAAGCAAAGTCAATATTTCAAAAGAACTAAAAACAAATTCCGCTGATTTGCGTAAGGATGGCAAAATTCAGGAAGACGGCAAAAATAAAGGTATCTATAAGGGAAATTATAAGGAAGATATGGAAAATGCCGTTAAACTCGCTAATGAAAAACTTAGAGAGACTACTAATAAGCATTTTTCTTACTCTATCCATGAGGCGACAAAACAAGTTATTATTTCTGTTAAGGACGCGGATGGAAATGTTATTAAGGAAGTTCCCTCTGAGGAAAGTCTTGATTTCTTCGCTAAGCTTCAGGAACTCTCCGGAATTTTGCTTGATAAGAAAAGATAAAATTATAAATTGATTTCACATTTGAACACAAGGAACGCGGCTGAGAATCTATATTATTTATAATTTTAGATTTTTTGGGCGTGTTCCAATCAACAAATGACGTTTTAAAAATTAAGGAGGTTGTTATGGCAGTTAATAATCCCTATGCTAAATATAAAACAAATTCTATTAATACGGCTACGCCGGAAGAATTGACTCTTATGCTTTATAATGGGGCTTTGAAATTTGCCAATCAGGCTATGGCCGCGTTGGAGGCAAAGGATTATATCAAATTTAATCAGCTTATTCAAAGGGTTCAAGATATAATTCGTGAGTTTCAGATTACACTTAAACCTCAATATGAGATTTCTGAACAGCTTGACACTTTATACGATTATATTTACAGATGCCTTTTTAGGGCAAATTTGAAAAAAGACAAAGAACTTCTTATTGAAGCTACAGACCTTATTAGAAGTATGAGGGATACTTGGAAAGAAGCTATGAAACTTGCAAAACAAGACCAATAATACAGTATATGTAAGGTTTATTTTACACAAAGTCAAATATTAAAAACAGCAATTAGTGTATTTTTATACAATGATTGCTGTTTTTTGTATTTATCGGCTTATTTTGGGTAAAATATAAAAAATTAAAACCTTAAAGGTCTGTCTAAAATCTAAAAAAAGACTGTCTAAAAACAAAATATACACAAAAAATCAGCAAAAATAATATCATTTTGAAACGTAATGATATTATTTTCACTGATTTTTTGGATATTTTAATAGTTTTTAGACAGGCTCTGAAACAAAGCCAAATGTTTTGAAAAATATTTAGAAAAGGAGAATTTGATAATGAATTATGTTCTTGGTATTGATTTAGGTACAAGCGGAGTAAAATGTCTTTTGGTTTCGGATGAGGGTAATATAATAGGTTCCGCCTCAAAAAGTTATAAGCCTGATTTTGGTGATAATG
This sequence comes from uncultured Eubacteriales bacterium, assembly GCA_949738935.1. Taxonomy (GTDB): domain Bacteria; phylum Bacillota; class Clostridia; order Lachnospirales; family CAG-274; genus MGBC114079. The sequence goes on from CATJCJ010000267.1 coordinate 4,752, forward strand.
GATATGTTGAGCAAGACCCTGTGGTTTGGTGGGAAAATACAAAGGTCGCTGTTAAAGATATTGTTGATAAGTTTCCTGAGGCAAGAGGTAATATTAAAGCGCTGAGCTGTTCTGGTCAGATGCATAGCTCTGTTTTTCTTGACAGTGATGGAAAAGTTATAAGAAAAGCTATTCTTTGGAATGACACAAGAACTACATCTCAAATAAATGAGATTTATGAGAGAGCAGGCGGTCTTGAAAATGTTTTGGGAATGGTGTATAACAAAGCTCTTGAAGGCTTTACTCTTCCAAAGATACTTTGGCTTCGTGAAAATGAGCCTGATAATTTTAACAGGGTTGATAAGGTTATTATGCCTAAAGATTACATAAATTATATGTTGACAGGCAATATTAAAACAGAGGTTTCTGACGCCGCCGGTACTCTGCTGTTTGATGTTAAAAATTCCTGTTGGTCAAAAGAAATGATTCAAAAAATGGAATTAAACGAGGATATTCTTCCTGAGGTTATTCCTTCCACAGGTGTTGTGGGTATGGTTCTTGAGGATATCGCCAATGAGCTTGGCTTGGCTGCCGACGCTGAAATTATCGCCGGGGGAGCTGATAACAGCTGTGCCGCTGTCGGAAATGGCGTTGTGTCAAAAGGGCAAGCCGTTATTAGTGTAGGAACAAGCGGAACGGCTATCGCTTATCTTGATGATATTAACAGCAAGGTTACAGGGGATGTTCATCTCTTTAATTATTCTATGCCTGACAGTCTTTACGCTATGGGTGTTATGCTTTGTGCCGGAGAGGCTTTAAATTGGCTTAAGAGAACATTTTTTGAGGATACGTCTTTTGATGAGATAAATATACTTGCTGATAAATCTCCCGCGGGAAGCAACGGCGTGATTTTTCTTCCTTATCTTTTTGGCGAGAGGTGTCCTTATTCTGACCCTAACGCTAAAGGTATCTTTTTTGGAATGTCAGGCGCCTCCAATAAGGGGGATATGATTCGCTCGGTTATGGAGGGAGTTGCTTTTGGGCTTAAGGACTTGTTCTCTCTTGTTATTGACTTTGTTGATGTGGACGAGCTTTACATAACCGGAGGAGGAGCGAAAAGCAAAGTTTGGGGGCAGATTATCGCCGATGTTATTGGAAGAGAGCTTAAAGTTTTAAATATAGAGGAGGGTCCTTCTTTTGGGGCGGCTTTGATTGCTCTTGTTGGAGCGGGTCTTTGTGATGATTTTGAAACAGCCAAAGGAAAATCCGTTAAAGTTATCAAAGTTATTAAGCCAACTGAAAATGTTGAAAAATATAAGGAGATTCATAAATTATATACAGAGCTGTATATGACTAACAAAGAATTTTTTAAAAAGCTTTAAAATATTGAGGAGGTTGCTTTTTTAGATGAGAAAATGTTTTTTGCTTCTGCTTTGCGCTTCATTGATTTTTGTATGTGGGTGTGAGGAGGAGAAGCCTGTTGAGGTGAAAACGCTGCGGCTCGCGGAAACTTATTTTGATGACCATGTTACCTCTCAGTCTGATTTTGAGTTTGCTAAACTTGTTGAGGAGAAAAGTAACGGCACTTTGAAAATTGAGGTTTATACTAACGGTGAACTTGGTTCGGAAGACGAGGCGCTTAAATCTCTCTATAATGGTGAGCTTGACTTTGCTCGTGTTAGTATGCGCTCTATTCATGATAATAATAATGTTATTAATAAGATTGAAATGCCTTATATTTTTAATGACAGAGGGCATATGCTTCGATGTGTTGACCAGTTCGTCGGACCGTCTCTTGAGGGAACTTTGATTTCTTATGACGCTAAAATTATTACTTATTTTGACGCCGGAGGATTGAGTCTTTATACAAAACAGCCTATTGAAAATGTTGACGCTCTTAATGGATTAAAAATAAGAAAATATTGTAATTTTTCTGAGTTTTCTTATGACTATTTGTCTATGCTTGGGATAAAGCCTATGGATGTGGATTTAAATAAAATTTCTGATTCTTTAAAATCAGGAGAAATAGACGGCGGAGAGGGTTATATTTTGGATTATTATAAGTCTGGTATTTATAAGGAAGCTAAAAATTTTCTTAAGGCTGAATTCAGATATATTCCTGATATACTTGTTATGAATCGTTCTCTTTATAGCGGTCTTACTCCAACAGAACAAGATATTATTGATTCCGCCGCCCGTGAAGTTAGTATTCATCAGCGTGAAAATATGAAAAATTTTGAGAGCGATGCTGAGGAAAAACTTAAAGCTGAGGGCTGTAATATTGTTGAGCCGTCAGAGGAACTTTTGAGCTTTTTTAAGGAAAACGCTGATTTGTTGTTTAAACATCTTCCGTATGAGGATGTTGAGGTTACTTTGATTGACCAAATTAAGGCGGCTAAATGATCTTTTAAATATGTGATATATTTGCTGATATTTTTCATCTTTTTAAATTATTATTTGACAATGTTAGATAATTATAGTATAATAAACGCTGTAATGCCGTTATTCATGAAATTTATATTTTGCGAATAATTGTTTATACATAATTATATAATGTAAGGAATTGTGATTAATTGAATAGTCTTTAAGTTTGTATGAATTAATCTATATTTCAAAAAATTTTAGGAGGTAGTATTTAAATGGATGAGAATGATTTTAAGTCTATGGAACCGAAAAAGCCTGTTGGAATGAGCGTTGCTTCTATGGTTTTGGGTATTTGTTCTATAGTGTTTATTTGTATAATACCTTATCTTCCTTTTCTTACAGGTATTATTGGTATTATACTTGCTGGAGTCGCTCTTAAAAATAATGCCGGCGGAAAAGGTATGGCTATCGCGGGGCTTGTTCTCTCAATTATCGCTGTTGTGATTTACGCGATTGTTCTTATATTTGCCGCTGTAGGTTATTCTATTCTTTCAAGCGGCGGTTATTTTTAAAGGTTGCCAAAAATCTTTAGAACCTGTCTAAAATCTAAAAAAGTCGGTTAAAATTTAATTTTTTTGGATATTTTAATAGTTTTTAGACAGGCTCTTAGACAGATTTTTAGTGAATAATTAAAATTATGCTGTTTTTAGAGATATTTGAAAATGTCATTTCTTTTGATTGAGGGTTTTGCCTTGGCGGAGGAAATGGCATTTTTTTAGTCGCTTTTTGATTTTTAAAAATTTTAGATTGATAAAAGGCAAATTTTTGTTTAAAATCTATATTATAGGTTGTGTGCCATTTGTATAATTATTTTAGAAAGGGAAATTAAGTATGTCTGAACAAACGAGTAAGAAAGGAACTATGGCAAAAGATACTGTTGTTTATATGCTGGCAAAGGGAATTGAGGGCGGAGTTGGAATATTGACAATTTCTATTATGTCATATTTATTTTTGCCGGAGCAGATGGGACAGTATTCTAATGTTAACATCGCTGTAACAACGATTGCTATGTTTGCCATTCAATGGCTTGTACAGTCTGTCCTTAGATATATTAACAAATATGATATTGAGAATCGGCAGGATGTTTTTTATACAACAGTTTTTTCCGCCTGGCTTAAGGTTAATATTATTGTGGTGTTTTTCGGTGTTGCTGGATTGATTTTTGTTAATGTTGTTTTGTCAAAGTTTTCTATGTTTCGGGAGTTTTTGGAGGTATATACTCCGACAGTGTTTTTTTTCGCTCTTTTGATGTTTATCGCTTATAATACCGCTCAGCTTGTTATCGCTATGCTCGCCGCTACAAGAAAAACAAAAACAAACTTATTTATCTCGGCTTTTTCTGTTATTGGAAAAATAGCTCTTATTTATATATTGGCTTTAAACTATGGAAAAAAAATTGAGTGGATATTTCTCAGTTACGCTGTTTTTGATGGGATAACATCTATTATTGGAATATTTAAGCTTAAAATTTATAAATACATTAATATTAAAAATAGTTCTCCTGAGATTTTGGCAAATCTTAAGGCTTATGGAATTCCTCTTATGGGAAATTTGATTGCGACATCTATTTTGAATAAATCTGATATTTATATTATTACAGGATTTAGGGGAGAGGCTGAGGCTGGAATTTATCAAACAAATTATACAATTGTGGCTTCCGCTTTTACTATGCTTTCCGCCGCCGTTATGAGAGGAAGTTATCCGACTATTCTTAGAACATGGAGCGAAGGGAAAAAGGAACTTTCCGCAAGCCTTGTTGGGGAGGCTGTTCGAATGTTTTTGCTTATTGCTGTTCCGGCTGTTTTTGGGGTGTTATGTATTTCGGAGACCGCCGCCGCTGTATTATTTGAGAGTAAGTATGTTGAGGGGCACAGCGTTATGGTTTGGGTTGCTGTTGGTATGATGTTTCTTGGGCTTACGGAATATGCTATTAAGCCCTGGGAACTTAACGCTAATACAAAATCTATTTTTTATAGAAGTTTTATAGGAGGAATTGTAAATATTATAGTTAACGTTATTTTTGTTCCAATATTTGGGTATCAGGCTGCCGCTGTCAGCACATTTATTGGATTTTTTGTATATTTTTTACTCGCCAGAGCGGGAACAAGAGGTCAAATGAAATGGAATGTAAGACCAATGGTTTATATAAGAATAGTTGTCAGCGCTTTTATTATGTCCGCTTTTATTATTGCTGTTAAAGCGTTTATTGGGACAAGTTTTATATCACTTTGTTTTATGCTTGCCGGCGGAATGTTAGTTTACGCTTTATCGCTTTATTTTACCGGAGAAATCAAGAGTGAAGTCAGTAAGATTTTAAAAATAAATAACAGACTTTGAGGTTTTGACCTATAGTCAAACAACTTGAAAATGAGCGAAAGGAGGCAAGCTAAAAATTATTTTCGCAAGGCAGCGGAAGGAGAGCATAGCCGGAGCCTATGCTGACTGACGATAACGCCGCGAAAAGGATTTTTGGCTGCCGAACTTGTTCGATTTTTAAGTTGTTTGACTATATATACGTTAAGTTTAAAATTATGGAATGCTGTATATACGCATTGAGTTAAAACCGAGGAACACTGTTTTATATTCTGAAAGCCCTTTGAAAAGGGCTTTCGCCTGAGACTTTTTAATTTTAAAAATAAAAAGGAGTGGTTTTTGTGTATTTTGAGTCACACGCACATTATGATGATAAGAAATTTGATAAAGATAGATTTGAGTTGATTGAGGAAATGCATAAAAATAGTGTTGATTTTATTGTTAATGCCGCCTCAGATTTGAAATCTTCTCTTATGGGAATTGAAATTGCCTCTCAGTTTCCTTTTTTTTACACATCTGTTGGAGTTCATCCTCATGAAACGGAAAATATGTCTGAGACAGATGTTGAGACTTTAAAAAAACTTGCGGAAAAAGATAAAGTTGTCGCTGTTGGTGAGATTGGTCTGGATTTTCACTATGATTTCTCACCAAGAGATTTGCAAAGAAAATGGTTTAAACGACAGCTTCAACTTGCTAAAGAGGTTGATTTGCCGGTTATTATACACTCTAGGGAGGCCGCTAAAGAATGTTTCGATATTGTTAAGGAAAGCGGAGTTAATAAAGGTGTTATTCATAGCTATTCCGGTTCTTGGAGGATGGCTTTGGATTATATTGACCTTGGTTTTTATATCGGTATCGGAGGTATGGTTACTTTTAAAAACGCTAAAAAACCTATTGAAACGGTTGAAAAAGTCCCTCTTGAACGAATTTTATTGGAAACAGATTCACCATATTTATCTCCGGAGCCAGTTAGGGGTACTCGGAATAATTCACAAAATCTGTCTTATATTTGTGATAAAATTGCTCATATTAAACAAATTTCAAGCGAAATTGTCGCTAAAATAACTTCTGAAAATTCGATGGATTTATTTTCCTTAAAATAGTTGTTGCATAATTGTTACATTTGTGTTAATATGTATATCGTAAATGTTAATTGAGAATATAAATTTTATGAATATATTCTTAAATTCCGCGTAATATATTATTAAGAACGTTAACTGTTTTTTAATATATTTTGCGTCGTGGTTTGATTATTGAATATTGAATTTAAAATAGTATTCTTTAAAGAACGCTTTATGGTATGGCATATTAATAGCCGCGTTCCTTTAATGAATCAAGCTTCGAATTATTAAGGAGGAACTTTATAATGTTAAGGAAAGTTAAATTGACCAAACATATTAAAACTGTTACTATTCTTGCTTCTTTTCTGCTTCTTTTTACAGGAATGGCCAAGGCTTATGATATTTCCGCAGCAAATGTAAGGCTTACTGACAACAATAATTCATATGATGTTAAAACTAACGCCTCAACAGTTGAAGAGCTTTTGCGTGACGAGGAAGTTGTGCTTGACGAGCTTGATGAAATTAATGTCAGCGCTTTGGACACTGTTTCTGATAATATGGAAATCGTTATTAAAAGAGCGTTTTTCGTTAATGTCTCTATTGACGGGAAAGAACCTGTGAAGATTAAGACAAATGAGAATACAGTGGGCAAAGTTGTTAATAATTTGGAAAAGGAAAACGGAACAAAATATATTATTGGAGATGGAATCTCTTATTCAAAAGCTGAGCCTAATATGGATATTAATATAAATTCCGTTAAAGAGGTTGTTGAGACAAGAAAAGATTCTATCCCTTTTGAGACAGTTATTAATGAGACAGATAAACTTGAAAAAGGAAAAGAAAGAGTTATTGTTCAAGGTGTTGACGGTGAAAAAGAAACTGAGGTTAAAACTGTTTATGTCGGCGGAAAAGTCGCTTCTATCGCTGATGGTGATTCTGTTGTTATTAAAGCGCCTGTTAATAAGGTTATAGAGAGAGGAACCAAAGTTCCTGAGCCTCCTAAGCCTGTTGAACAGCCTAAAGCCAAAACAACGTCTGTTAAGGCTTCCGCGACTAAAACAAACGCTTCTTCCGTTCCGACAATTAAAACCAACAAGGGTTCTTTTCAGGTTGTTAAACAATATTCTATGAAAGCTACAGCTTATACTGATACAGGATATAATACAGCCAGCGGTATGAAAGCCGCTGTTGGTGTTGTCGCTGTTGACCCTAAAGTTATCCCTCTTGGTACTAAACTTTATGTTGAGGGGTATGGTTATGCCATCGCCGGTGATACGGGCGGAGCTATTAAAAATAATCGTATCGACCTTTTCTTTAATACTGAAAGGGAATGCGTCAGATATGGTGTTAAAAATAATATTAAAGTTTATGTGCTTGGTAAACAAGTTTAATTTTTAAATCTTAAAGCCTGTCTAAAAACAAAATATACACAAAAAATCAGCGAAAATAAAATAATTTTGGAGCGTAATGATATTATTTTCACTGATTTTTTGGATATTTTAATAGTTTTTAGACAGGTTCTTAATAAACTATGACAATTCAATTTAAAAAGCCGAAAGGTCAGTTAATGACTTTTCGGCTTTTTTCTAGTATCCTATTATTCCTATTATTGAGGAACCGTCTGTTGACCAATTAAGAGGAATATCCATAACATTTAAAATGACTTCTGTCGGAATGTATACTTTTGATTTTTCAATATATGGTGATTTTGTTAATGTTTTTGTTTCACCGTCTTTTTTGTATTTATTTGAACCGACGGTAAAAGTATATTTTGTGTTTTTATATGTTACTGTCAATGTTTCGTTTTCGGTGTTGTAATTTGTTTTTGCTTTTATTAGTTTAAATAACTCATCTGCATTAGCGTAAAGACCATCTGATTTTATATATGCTGATATTGAGGTATTTCCTGATTTGATTTTAAAATCTATAAACTCCTTAAAGTCTTTTTTTGCTACTAAAGCGTGTATTCCTTTTGTTTTATCAACAGCTTGTGAAACTTCATAGTCTGTTGCCGCGCTTAAATAAGCGTATACAACTTTTCTGTCAACTCCTAATTGTTCTGAGAGGAAATCTATTGATTCTCTTACAGATTGTTTCATAGCCTCATCTAAATCTTCGTTTAAACCTATGGGAATCCAATAATCCTCAGTTTCACCAAATGCCATATCAAAATTGTTTGCGCTGCCGGGAATTTCAGAAGAGCCTTTCTTTAAAACAGTTAATCTTAAGTCTCCCCTTAATGAACCTTCCAGGGCTGTTAAAGCGACTTCGCCGTCTCCTTGAGCGAAATGAGGGTCACCTGTGAAAAATAAAGCTCCGTTGACTTCAATAGGTAAATATAGTGTACTGCCTACACCAAGTTCGTTTATGTCAAGGTTTCCTCCTAATGGGGTTGGGGGAACTGAACTGGGGCTTTCTGATGAGTTTGCCGCTGTTCCCATAATTCCTAGAAATGGTGAGATTGGAAATGTTATTTCTTTTCCGTTTTCATTTAAGTATGCTATATAGTTTTCACCATCTTTTCTTATGGGAGTAAATATTGATACATTATTGTATTTTTCGGGATGTTCAGAATTTGCTCCGTCTAATCTTCCCTCATTTTCAGGAAACTCATTTACAAGAACTCCTTTGTAATGACGATTTGATATAACTCCATATGGAACTCGGGGGGTTAAGGATAATACTTCTACTTTTAGTACGTCTCCCGGCTCCGCTCCCTCAACATATATTGGCCCTGTCACCATATGCGGGCCATCATTGTCAAAATCATGTGGCTTATTTGAGGAAGTTATTTCTATTCCTTCCTTTAGAATTTGATTTTCCTCAATTCCTTTTGATTTGAAGTATTTTAGGGGGTCTTTTCCTTGGTCCTCTAATTGACCCTCGTGGGATAATGTGTCAACAGTTATTGTGCTTCCTGATTTTATTGAGATGACGGGCTTTGTGTCTTTATTGGGCAGTCGGCCCCACATAACAGTATCGGTGTTTGTTGGCAGATAATTTTCTCCCAAGATTATTCCGTCGCTTTTGTTTTGTAAAATCTCAAAATTGTCGGCGGCACTGACAGATGTCACTGTTGATGATATTATTGTTAATGATGTAATTAATGCCGCGAATTTTTTCATAAGCCATTCCTCCAAATTGTTTTTTAATGATTTGTATAAAGTTTTATTAAGTTTTATATATTTATTTTATGCGCATAAAAAAAGCAAAGACACGCCATCTTTGCCTATAGATATTTAATCACATATATTTCTTTTTTTCAATAGATAATATTAACAATTTAAAGATATTATTATGAAATATATTTTGGTAATATTACAATTTATAAACGAGAATTTGTCA